>JAGDBD010000052.1 GCA_017959225.1 Fibrobacter sp.
CTGACGGTGACGAGGGACGGTTGAAAGTTGTCTCCTAGTGGAATGAAGACGTGTTGAACGTCTCCCGGTTCGTCGTTGTCGTCATATTCGCTCCAAATGGCAATGGCCAAAGTATCTCGATCGACGGAATCGTTTTTAAGGATGTCTTCCACATATTCGGTGAGGTCGAGAGTGTCGTAAAGCTTTTCGGCATTCTCAAAGGGAATTTTGATGGAGTGAGCGGTGGCTCCGCTGGGAACTTTGGTTGTGGAATCGTTTACGTAGATCGTGTCGATCCAGATGTGGAATTGGACGAGGTCGTCCGTTTCGATGGGAATCCTCCAACGCATCTGGTAGCAGTAGCTGTTTGTGTCGTTTTTGGAAGCGCATCCGCGGATAATCGAAAGATCCTGGACGGCACGTTCAAAACGGTAATCGTCTTCGTTTGAACTGTCGGAACAGGCGAAAAGGGCGAATGCAAAAAATAAAACGGCAAATGTCTGCAGTAAGGATTTCATCCACCCTAAAATACAAAAAATCAAAAAGACGAAATTACATGGTACCGGAGGCAAGGCCCTTTGTTGGCAAGTAGCGGATGCTGCCGTCTTCACCGATGATGATGGCGACTCCGGCGAGGTAATTCAGCCAACGTCCCGTTTCGTAATGCTTCACATCGACGGATCCGTTTGTCGCGTATACGATGAAGGGCACAAGGAACGTGTCGTGGGTGGCCATAATGGAAAGCTTTTGCCCTTGGACATTGGGCAGCACATGGTTGTTCACAAATTCTTCGGCCCGGTCTTTTAAAACGTAGAACGCATCTGCAAATTCACCCATATAAGCGTATTTGGAAACGACGACCCAACCGCCGCCGCTGTTGTTTCTGTATTCGTCGAATTTTGCTTCGTCTTTGACGAACCAGTTTCCGTCAAGGCCTTCCAAAACCTGTGGGTTTGCTTTGTCGTCATCTCGGCCGTCTGCGATACCGGAAACCGTTTGCAGTGTACGCACAAATCCCGAATAGGCGTAATAGGCGGTAACGTTAGAATCGACAAGGGTCGTTCCCACATACTTCGCCTGTTTCTTTCCTTCGCGGGTTAACGGTCCCGAATAGCTGTAATCCGACGTACGTTCGGCATGGCGAATGACAAAAACCACGCTTTCATTTTCGGAAAGGCTGTGGTAGATTTCGCTCATGGAATAAAAGCCGTCTTCTACAGGTTCGCCAGGGTCGTATGAAAATGCGGAAGAGGAACTGCTGCAGCCGGAAAACGAAATAACGCAAAAGAATGCGGCGCAGAGGGCGGTTACATGACGAAAAAAGCTTTTCACTCGATTATCCCAAAATATGTGTGATACAGTTGACGTACTGTCTAAATATAAATCGTCTTGAAAAAAGCTTTTGCAAAATTTTAGATGCGTAATTTATATTATGGAAAATTTTGCGTTGTTTTGACGGAGCGTTTATGCGTTTTTACATTCCTGCGGATGTCTATGTCGAAAAAGACTGTGTAAAAAATCATGCCAAGGATATCCTTGCCTTAGGTTCTAAGGCTTTGATCGTGACTGGCAAGCATTCGGCAAAAGGGAACGGTTCCTTAAAAGAAGTTCTCGACGTTCTTCATGCAGGAAATCTGCCTTATTCCGTTTTTGACGAAGTGGAAGAAAATCCGTCTGTAGAAACGGTGGCCCGTGCTGCGGCACTTGGAAAGTCTTTGGCCGCGGATTTTGTGATTGGAATCGGTGGAGGCTCTCCCATAGACGCCGCGAAAGCGATCGCTTTGCTCATGGCAAATCCTCAAGAAACCGAAGCGGTTCTGTATACGCCAAAACCGTTGAAAGCTTTGCCTTTACTCGCCATTCCGACTACATGCGGAACGGGAACCGAAGCGACTCCGGCTGCGGTTTTGACAAATCGGAAGGGCGGATTCAAAAAGAGCATTGCCCATAAAATTTTCCCGACACTTTCTTTGGTGGACGGAAAATATTTAGCCTTTGCCAAAAAAGAACTGATGGTGAATACTGCGGTGGATGCGCTTGCGCATTTGGTGGAAAGCTATTTGAATAGCCAGTCCAATGTTTATAATCGCATGTTTCCGGAATATGGATTAAAACTTTGGGAACAAAATAAGGATGCGCTCCTTTCGAATGCTCCGATCGATGAAAAACTTTACGAAAATTTAATGCTCGCTTCGACGCTTGCCGGAATGTCCATTGCGCACACGAGTACCGCTGTGCCTCACGGAATGAGTTACGATCTCACCTTTAACTTTAATGTTCCCCATGGAAAAGCGGTGGGATATTTTCTTGCCGCTTACGTGGAAGCTTGTGAAAAATCCGTGCCGAAAGACGTGCGGACGATTCTCGATTTGTTAAAGCTGAAGGATTCCGCTGAATTTGCCGATATGGTGAAGCGTCTCATTGGAACTTATGAAATTTCCCGGGCGACTGTCAAAAATTTTGCGGAGCGAATGAGCGAAAATTCTTCCAAGTTGAAGCTCGCCCCTTGCGAACTTTCGAAAGAAGCCGTTTGGGAAATTTATGAAAAGAGCCTGGTGATTACAGACTAATTTTCGAAAGGTCTGACCCTGAGCTTTACACCGAGTTCGTCGCAGATTTTTTGGCAACGGGCGATTTTCTCTTCGGGCATGACCTTTTCGACAACGGTCATTACCACGTTTGGAACGTGGTCTTTGGCGAGAACAGCGAATTCCTTGAGAGCTTCAAAAGATTTGATTCCGAATTTGGAACGGGTAAGCGCAAGGAATTCTTCTGCATCGGGAGCGTTTAACGATATGGATACCGTGTCAAAACGACCTTCGAGTTCCGGAGTCACGTCCTTGTTATGAATCAGGTTTGCAAGGCCGTTGGTATTGAGACGCACTTTTAATTTGGGATACTTGACTTTAAGCAGGTCGATGATTTTGCACACGTCGCTTAAACGTTCAAGAGGTTCTCCGTAGCCGCAGAACACGAGTTCGTTGATGACGGAAAGATCATACTGGTTAAAAATCTCCATGACCTCTTCAACTTGAGGTTCGTGCCCTTTAAGCCAAAGGGAGTTGCCTTCCATCATCTTTTTTGTTTGACGCAAGCAAAAAACGCAACTGCAGGGGCAGCGGTTGGTAATGTTTACATAGATATTTTTAGCGGTGATGTCTCCGCTGTTTGCAATGTCTAAATAGCCGGCTTCTCCGACTTTTCCTGTAACCGTATAAATTACCATTTAGTCCTCCATCAAATCGCGAAGGTTCATTTCAAAGCAAAGGCCCCAATGCGTCGGTACGTGGTTATCTTCACAGTATCGAATGCATTTGGTTACAAATTCCGCAGCCCGTTTCACGGATTCGTAGAAATCGTGACCATTCAAGTACATGCCTGCAATGATAGAACTGATGACGTCTCCCGTTCCGCTGCGGTCTCCGCCGATGCGGTCCACCATGACGATTCGCGGCTCTTCGTTCTTGCTGTAGACATAGTTCATGATCTGCTTGCTGTTGTACGGGATACCGGTAATGACGATATGTTCCGGACCTTGTTCCGTGAGCTTTTGGCACATTTCGCCAAGTTCGACATCGCTGAATTTCCCTTCGCCGTATTCGGTATCGGTCAGCGTGCAGAGTTCCGTCAGGTTCGGCGTCAAAATGTCTGCGTAATGGACAAGGGCTTTCATCTTTTCGCAGAGCGATGGCGTATATGTCTCATAGAGTTGTCCATAGTCTCCCATTACGGGATCTACAAGAGCGAAAGCACCGTTGTTTTTGAACGTTTTGAAAAAATCAATGACGATATCGACCTGTTCTTCGGATCCTAAAAAACCGGTTGCGATAGCGTCAAATGTCATGCCCAGATTTTTATAGGTCTGGATGTAATCGCGCATTTTAGGCGTGTAATCGTCGAAGTAATATTCCGGGAATTGGGTATGTGTCGAAAGGATGGCTGTCGGCACTGTGACGGCTTGAATTTTCATGGCCGAGACGATCGGAGCCATGACGGCTATGGAACACCGGCCAAATCCTGTTACGTCGTTGATTAACGCTATTTTTTTCTGAGGCATGACAATCCAAAACTAGAAAATGTGTCGTGGGTTTCGCGAAAGCCTGATTACTTCCGTACCGAAAGAACCCGCACAGAAGCAAGGGCTGCTGAAACGATCACTGCAAGCAGTGTCGGTCCGAGGAAAACGGAATCCTGACGTTCTGCGTATTGGTAAGCGGCAAAACCGGCAAGCCACGAGAAAATGTTCCAAGACCATGCTCCGATGGATTCCTTTTGCTGTTTCGAAAAATAGAAGGAAACTAGGAGTACAGCGGCCATGGGAGCAAATACGGAAGCAATCAAATAAAGGAAGCTGATGTAATGCTCCATGATGCCCGAAATCGCAAGGAATGCGCTGAGAATGCTTACCACGATACCTGCAATTTTAGGATTGACTTTATGGGAAATTGCCTTGGCCGATTCACCTGCGGAATTTGCGGCCAAAAAGTTTGTCGTCACTGTCGAGAGAACTACGATGATGATGCCCGGGATTCCAAGTCCAGCGAGGCGGATCGCTTGAGCAATGTTATTGTTTGCACCGACACCTGCAATTTCGATACCGAGGATGTACATCCAAAGGCTTGCAAAGGTATATGCGATTGCAGAAATGGCAGTTGTCTTGAAAGGCTTTTCGGCATCCTTCGTATAATCCGAAATGACAGGCAGCCAGGAAATCGGCATCGCAATGGAAATTTCAAAAATATTCCAGAAGTGAAGGGTTTTGGCAGATGCGACCGTGCTACCAATGGAATCGCTTAAACCGAATAATTTCGCAGAAAGGATTGCAAGCAAAGCGGCAAGAGCGATCATCACAACGGTCGTCACGTTTGCGGAACGGCGAAGCCCCACGTAAACCCAAAGAGCGATCAGGAGCGCAAGGATGATGCAAGTAATCGCAAAGGAAATGGGCAAGTTGAGACCGGAAAGCGCCGATGCGCCCTGGGCGTTTAAAACGGCTACCCAGGCGAGCAACTGGAAAGTGTTTAAGGCAGCAAAAAATTTGGATCCATATTTGCCGAAAGTGGACCGGGTCGTTTCCATTGCGTTCAAACGGACTCGTGCACCGATAAGACCCACTAAAAAAAGCAAAATACCGCCAAAGAGATGGCCGAGAATGAGGGGCGTCCAAATCGGGTCGGCGGCAGCCGCTCCGATTTCAATTCCAGCTTCAATTTCGGAAACCGAAATGGCGACACCGAACCAGATAATTCCATTAGCAAAAAGGCTTGTACGTTTTTCCATGAGTGAAACCTCCAAATTCAAAAGCGGTGCAAAGGTAGAAATAGGAAGTATCGGACACAAGCGCTTTACTCATACTACTTTTTTATGCTGAGTTATAGTTTTTGTTTATAAACTAAGCGCTGATTTCAAAGTTGTAGATATTAGCAGAGCATGATTCCAAACAAAAAACGCCCGCATAAATGCGAGCGTTTTTGCAAAAGCTGGATGCTTACTATTAACGAGAATAGTATTCGACCACGAGCTGTTCCTGGAGCTGGACCGGAATCTGAGCGCGGAGCGGAGTTGCCACGAGCTTGCCTTCCATCTTGTCCTTATCCACAGTAACGTATTCCGGGAGAGCCGGAGCGTTTTCGAGAGCTTCCTTGATCTGAACGTGGTTCTTGGAACGTTCACGAACAGCGATCACGTCGCCGACCTTGACGAGACGGCTCGGGCTGAAGCTACGAACGCCGTTCACGGAGAAGTGACCGTGTGCGACATACTGACGAGCAGCGAAAATGGTACGAGCAAAACCCATACGGTAGACGAGAGCGTCGAGACGGGTTTCGAGAAGGACCATCAGGTTATCACCTGCAGAACCTTCACGACGGTTGGCTTCGGCATAAGTCTTAGCCATCTGTGCTTCGGAAATGTTGTACGTAAAGCGAAGGCGCTGCTTTTCAACAAGCTGCTGCTTGTAAACGGAAGCGGACTTCTTACGTTCTTGACCGTGCTGGCCAGGTCCGAAATTGCGACGGTCCAAAACCTTCTGGGTCTTCTGGGTGGTTGCGAGCCCGAGAGAGCGGGCGACCTTAGCTTTTGGTCCACGATATGTAGACATGTTTACCTCGAAAGGAAGCTCTTTAGTTAAACCTGAACTACTGGCAGAGCTTGGCGCGGAAGTTCAGGGTGCAGAAAAGATAGCAAATCTTTTTTAGAATGTCTTTTTATTCGTTGATATATACGGTCAAAGTGTCCCTGGCCCGTGGATCGGCCTTGCTTTGGGCGATCAGGCGGATAATTTCCCCTGCGTGGGCGGCATCGTTTGTAATGGCGATGTTCGTTGCGCTCAAAAGCTGTTCCGTTCCGTTGCTAGAGCAGAGACCTTCCGTGTAAGAAGAACGGATAAAGTTCAGATCTTCGCAGGGGGTGTACCAGAATGCGTTACTGCTAACGTCGGACGGTTCTGCTCGGAGTGCAAGGCTTGAGAAGTAAAGAGTATCGCCAATGGACACGCTCTTGCTGGACAGAGCTTTGTCTTTTTCTTCATCGTAGAAGCTGAACTTCGTCACGTAGTTCAAACGCTGAATGACTGTTTTGAGGATGAGTTCCTGGCTTTCCGTTTTGGGTGGGGAATTTAGACGGACGTAATGCAGGTAGAAGGCTCCCTTGGATGGGGCCACAAATTGGGGACTTGTACCGGTGATGCTTGCCACGGAATCCCCATCGGCATTCAGGACCGCATAAGTCGCCGGGTAGCTTGCGCCTGTGTAATAGCCTTCGATATCGTGGGAAATCTCTAGCGTATCGCCTTTGCTCAAATTGGCGAGCCAAACATATTCTTCTTGCCGCAGATAATATTTGGCAGCGTCATTTCTTTCGCGGACAATTGTGAGGGTGTCTCCGACCTTTTGAATGGAGTCCGGATTTGCAAAATATTCGCCCTGTATAAGATCGCGAGACGTGGTGATGATTTCGAAGTAAGCATAGGGGCCCGTTTCGTAGCTCAAGAAAGAAACAGGATGAATGTTTACCGAGTAATCGCTGGAAGTTTCCGGGAGAATCTGTTCATCGATGGAAGTTCCCGTTGCGATGGTGGATTTCCCTTTTTTGAGATCCACGCTTTCAAGGGATTTTCCTGTGACGTTCACGTTAATGCTTTTGCCGGTTTCTGCGCTGAACTTGGCAACGGCGTTGCTTGCGGAATTCCCAATGAAGAAGACTCCGCGGATGGTATCTCCCATTTCGATTTCGATATCCGATGTGTCGCCGATATAGCCAAAATATTTTGGGAACATTTCGGCTGCAATGCGGATAGTGTACGAGGAGTCCTTGTCAAGACTGACTTTGGGAATATCTACGTAATAAAATCCGCTTGTTGCTGTTGTGACAAAATTTGTCACTAAAAATTCATCTTCGCCAAGACGCGAGTAAAGCGATTGCGTGTTGTAAGTGGTATCGCCGCTTGCATCGACCGTGTAATATTCTGGTGTTAAAATTTCACCCTGCTCTTCGCGGACAAAAAGCGAATCTCCGTGGCCACCGGACTTTTTTCCGATGATGCGGATCAGCGTTCCTTGGGGATATTCTCCAAGGAAGAATTTGTACGCAGTCAAAAGGGTATCGCGGGGGGTGAATTTTACCGTGTCGTTTGTCAACGTGTCCGCATAAACTACGTCTAAACGATTTGAATAGGAACTGGATGATTCTTCCGACGAAGAAGATTCCGAAGATGAAGAATCTTCGCTTGCAGACGAACCGCTATCGCTTCCACATCCGATGAGAGCGGAAAAAATTGCCAAGGGGACGAGTTTCGAAAAATGCTTGGATAACTTCATAAGAACCTAATTCAGGATATAGAACTTTTCTTCTTTGGTAAAAGATTCGCCCGAAACTTTAAGCGTGTATTTTCCGGTGGGGAAGTCTTTTGCCTTGAATTTAAACGTGTACTTCTTTTCGCTTTCCAGTTCACGACCGCAGAGCTGCTGAATGAACTTTCCGGATTCGTTGAAAATTTCGATTTTCACAAATTGGGGTTCGCCGATCGTCAGGTCAAAGTTGCAGTCCAACGAAACGATGTTGATGTTCACCTTGGAAAGCTGAATCGCGTTTTCGGAACGGGCTCCGCTGACCGTACGGTTGGAATCGAAGTAGCTGATGTAAAGGGCCGGTGCAACGCCTTTGCCCGCATCACGCGAGTACACGTAATAGCTGGAATCGCTAGGGGCGACAGCCGAAAGGATGAAGGTAAAGAGTTGGGATTTGTGCTTTCGCTTCATGAATTCCGTAAGAGATGCGCTCTTAAGGAAAGATCCGAAGGGAGAATCCGGGTTTGGCGTAATGGTTCCGAGATAACTTGTGTAACGCGGATCGATTCCACCGCCACGGCTCTTTTTGGGAACGTAAGCGCCTCCTGGACCGTCTTGATTTGCAGGTGCTGTGTACCAGGTGATTTCTGTTTCTTGCCAGTCTACTGGTGCAATTCCATCGCCGAAATCTTTGCCCGGTTCTTCCAAAAGTCCAAATACGTTCCATTGGACTGGCTTTTTCTTGTTTTTGTAACGGGGATCTTCCGGCACAGAAAGCTGAAGCGCTGCGTCGGAAATCGGGCCTGGAACTGCGGATACGTCGAATTTGAGATAAATCTTTGCGCTAGCCCCTTCTTTGCTGTAGCCGATTTGCAAAAGGGAATCGTCGGCATGAGTGGTGTAACCGTCGAATTCCGAGACCCAGGTGTCCATGCCGCGGCCGGAAGCGACTCCGTTTCCGCTGTGGTCCTTGGTGGTCGTGCGCAGGTCAAAAACGTAAATGTGCGTGGTGTCTGAAGCCTTCAGTTCTCCGTCGTCGGCGGTAAACGTGATGTTGTAACGTCCGCTATAGGAGAACGTGACATCGGTTTCATAATCCTTTTCGTCTGAGAATACAACTTTGCCCGGACCGGAAAGCTTTTTCCAGACCACCGGGTCAATGCAATAGCCCTTGCTTCCGCGTCCATCATCATAAACGCGTCCGGAAAGCTTTACCTTGTCGGATTGCAAAAGGATCATGTCGTCTGCACCTTCGACTTCCGGTTTTTCGTTGGAACCGACCTTCGGAACGTATCCGACGAAGAGCGTCATCATGGTTCCGCCGGATGGATTTTTAAGAAGGTTTTCGGATTCGAGAATTTTTGTTTTGCCGTTGCGCGTTTCTTCTGCGATTTTTGGGAACGCGTTGCCGTGGATTAACGTTTCGCGGAGACCTTCAACGGAAATGCTCGAAGAATCGTTGATGAACATGGGCGATATTTTGGCTTTGCGGTTAGAAATCACGTGTACGCCGATGATTTCCGCTTCGCCGTGGTCGCGGTTGTGTAAAACGGTGTTGCCGTTTTCGGCGGTCAGTCCAAGGATCCACAGTGTGCCGCCGTTGTTCAAAATTTTTGTTTTGCGGTCGTTGTCCATGTAAAGGCTTCGGGCCCAAACATGCTGCAAATTGATTTCCATGCGGTTGATGGAGACGTCTTCCATGTAAAGATCGCCTGCGCCCTTGGGCGCACTTTCATATTCCTTGACCTTCATGTTTTTGAGAATCAAAGTCTGGGGCGCTTTGTGAACGATGCCCGCTCCGAATTCTCCAAAACGTTCGAATGTGATCTCTTTAAATGCGCTTCCTTCGACGATGAATTTTCCTGTACCGTCGATGGTCGCTTCGGTTCCGATAATGCGACGGACACGGTTTCGAATATGAATGTCCCGGTTGATGGTGTAACGGCCGCCCGGTGTGAAGTAGATGGTTTCCGCTCCGTCGTCGATGGCTTGCTGGATCGATTTGGAATCGTCGCTGCCCGTTCCTGCATGTCCGCCGTAATCCCCTTGAATGCCTACCCACTGGTCTGCGGGCTGCTCCATGGGAATCAAAGTTTCCGCAACGGAAAGCTTGAAGGAATACTGCGGAGAGTGGCAAAGATTCGTGGGAATATCGGACGAGTATTCAATGATTTCTGGACCTTCAACCCCTTCGCCGCTAGCCGGACCGCGTTCTTCGATGGCTTTTGCGTAACGGCTCGTGGCAATGTCGCGGGCGAACAGGTAGCCTTCGTTGTAAATGGCCGGGACTTTGGACTTCTTTTTGCCGTTGTATTCAAGAGCTCCGCCGATCATGGTGAGCAATGCGTTTTCGCCAAAGTTTGCAACTGCCGGAACTGCATTGTGGCTTCTCAAGTTTCGAATTGTCAGAACCTGATCGTGGTTTTCGATTCCGTACTTTTTCTGGTTGTAAAGCGTGATGTGTTCAAAGGTCATGCCGTACATGGGGAAGCCGGTGAGAATGCCGACGTCGAAGCCTCGGATTTCCACGTTCTTGATGTAGAGCGGACCGATGTTATCCGTGTAATTCATATCGATTCCGGCAACGCCTTTACCGTCATCGGAAATAATTTTCACGTTGGAAATGGTACCTTGGTAATTGGCGTTGAAACGGATACCGATAAGGCCCGGGTTTCCTTTCCCCGTGTGCAGGGTGATGTCGCGGATCGCGTTGCGTTCGTGGGAATAATTGCCCATGCCGGTGTAAAGCATGGCTCGAGGGGCTTCCGGATTATCGTAGCCGTAGGCGTTGTTTTGCATGATGATATGGGTTCCGCCCATGCTTTCGCCCTGAAGAATCGTGCGGCGGTAGGATTCGTTTTCTTTTTCGGCTTGCGGCCAGCTGATCTGTTTGGAAATTCGGTAAGTTCCGTGGGGCAGGTAAATGACGTAGTTTCCGTTGGGATGGTCGTCTAGTGCCTGCTGGAGAATTTCCGAAATGTCGGTTTTACCGTCATTTTTGGCGTGGTAAGGTGCTTTGGTAATGTCTACAACGCCAGAACCGTGTGGAAACTGGACCTGGGCAAAAAGCACGGAGCAAGAAACAAAAAGGGACAGAACAAAAAATCGAAACAACGAACACCTCATCGGTTAACACCTAACCTAGAATATAAACACTATTTTACAAGTAAAATGCGTTTTTTTGCGTAGAAGCCAAAGGTTTTATAAATCAAACCGAGTCTTCGTCCGTTGTTTGGGGAAGTTTTGGTCGTGTTTTCCTTATAGTGATTTTTTGACGCTCCAGCTTCCTATTTTTTTGCCATCGTGGTGAATTTCCCGTTCGTCAAAAACTTCGAAACCGCGATTCTTGTAAAAGGCGAGATTTTTTTCTGAATTGGTAAATAGCACTAATTGCTTGCCACCTCGTTCGCGGGCATATTGCCCCATGAATTCGATCAGTTTTGTCCCGACGCCCTTCCCTTGGAAGGAAGGCTCCACCGTAATCGTGTTGCAATACCATATTCCTTCGCCGCTTTTTTGGTAATCGTGACACGGCTTTCCCGAAGCTTCGTCCATTGTAACCCAATCGTTGATGTGCTTTATTTTAGCGCTTAAATAAACGAGGAACCACCCATGCAAAACATACACAAAGACTGGAGGCCTTTCGTAATGGGGGGCATCTAGCTGAGCTACACCCACTATTTTTCCGTTGACTTTTGCGGCAAAGAAATTGGTTCTGCTAAGAACGGTTCGCCAGGCTCTGTCGATGATGCTTCTGATTGCCTTGCGGCACTCGTCGGCATTAGGGAAAAAAATCGTGAAATATTCATAGTTTTCATAGGCTCTGGTTGTGAGTTCCACAGCTTCGTTCAAATCTTCCCGTTTCAAAGCTTCAAATGAAATTTCCATAGCAGCGCTCCCAAAGAGAGGGGATCTCCTCTGCATTAATCTAATTAAAAGTTGCGGGATCTGGCATTTTTTTAGGGAGCTGCTCGTGGCGAACTCTTGCTTTGTCAACTGTAAAATCCGTGTAAAGTGCGGTAAAGGCCATGTAAAAGAGGTATAAAACCTTTGGAAAGCCTCTCTTTGCACGCTTGTTAACGCTAAAGTGGCGTTTTACATTATGTGCCAGAGGTTAATATGACGACTTTTTATGTAATTCTTGTTGCTTTACTTTTGACTTTAGCTTTATTTGATCTTTTTGTGGGCGTGAGTAATGACGCTGTCAACTTTTTAAGTTCGGCGGTTGGCAGTAAAGCTTTTCGGTTTAAAACGCTGATGTTTTTTGCGGCCATTGGAGTTTTTTGCGGAGCGACGTTTAGCAGCGGAATGATGGATATCGCTCGGCACGGCATTTACATGCCACAGTATTACACATTTGCGGAACTGATGTGCGTATTTGCTGCGGTGATGTTTACGGATGTGATTTTGCTCGATATTTTTAATACACTGGGGATGCCGACTTCGACCACGGTATCAATGGTATTTGAACTTTTGGGTGCTTCCGTTGCCATTGCGTGCATCAAGATTATTGGCGATGAAACTTTGGAACTTGGAAACTTGATCAATACGACGAAGGCTTTTACCGTGATCATGGGAATTTTCCTTTCGGTGGCAATCGCCTTTGTGGTGGGGCTTGCAGTTCAATATGTGACGCGCCTTGTGTTTTCCTTTGGATATCGCAAAAATATGCGGTATTTTGTGGGAATCTTCGGAAGTGTTTCTTTGACTTCGATCTTTTACTTTATTCTGGTGAAGGGATTGAAGAATATGAGCTTTGTGGGGGATGGATACAGGGCTTTTATATCGGAAAATGAAAGTTCCTTGTTGATTTATATGTTGGTGGGATTCTTTCTTCTTTGTCATCTTTTGCATGCGTTGAAAGTGAACGTGTTGAAGATGATCATCGCCTTTGGCACTTTTTCGCTTGCTTTGGCTTTTGCGGGGAATGACCTTGTGAATTTTGTGGGCGTTCCCTTGACGAGCCTATCTTCGTTGCAACATCTGCTTGCGGATTCGGGAACGCCAGAAAATTACAACATGGCGTTTTTGTTAAAGTCGGAACCTGGGCAGTGGTATTTGCTGATGATTGGCGGAATTACCATGGTGGCTTCGCTCTTGTTTTCGAAGAAGGCTAAGAAGGTGGTGCAGACTTCGGTGTCCCTTGCTTCGCAGACTTCTTCCGATGAAATTTTTGGGACGAATCCGGTGGCGAGAGCTTTGGTTCGTGGGTCGAATGGAATTGTGAAGTTTATTTCGGCTTTGATTCCAGAGAGCCTTTCGCGTCGAATCGAAAAACGTTTTGATTCCAAAGAGATGGTTTTGGAAGAGGATGGAGCGGCATTTGATTTGGTGCGAGCCTGTGTGAATTTGATGCTTGCGAGTTCTTTGATTGCCCTTGGAACGTCGTTAAAGCTTCCTCTTTCGACGACTTATGTGACGTTCATGGTGGCGATGGGTTCAAGCCTTGCGGACAGGGCCTGGAATCGAGAAACGGCGGTTTACCGCATTACGGGAGTCCTTTCGGTAATCGGAGGCTGGTTCTTGACAGCTTTTGCAGCCTTTGCAAGCGCTTCGCTTGTAGCGACGTTGCTTTATTTTGGCGGCTTGCCGGTGACTTTTGCGCTCTTTGCCGTGGTGATTTTTATTCTGATTCGTTCGAATCTTAAATACCGAGAAAATAAAAAGGATAAAACGGCGGAACGTTTTGAAAAAATCATCGCCGCAGGCCCAGAAACCAAGGTTTTTCCGCTGATTCAAGATTACAGCCGAGGCGAATGGAGCGAAGTCCTTCGTTGGGGCGCCGACTGCTACGAAAAAATCATCGTCGGATTTTTACGTGAAGATTTGGGTAAACTTCGTTCTGTTTACAAACAAATTAAGATATTGAAAAAGCACATTGAACGCAATCGTCGTCACGGTTCTCTTTGCACGGAACGCCTTGCGCAAGAAGACATGGTTGTAAAAAACTTTTTCCTTTATCAGGCGAACGATTTTATGGGAGACGCTCTGTTCTGTTTACAGCAAATTTCTTCGTCTTGTAAAATGCACGTGGATAACGCGTTCAGTTCCATTGAGAGCTACGACAAACGAAAATTTCTGTTACGCTCAGCGGCAGGAGTGAAGTCTCTTGTGGAAGAAACCGCAGACATGGTAGAATCGATGCAGTTTGAACGTTACGACGTTGTACGGGATAAACTCCGTGCGGAAGGTTCGAAAATTTTCACAGAACGCAAGTCCGAAATGATGCGGGCAAGTTCCGAGAACATTCGGTCCGAAATCCTTTATTTAACTATTCTTTACGAGTCTTGGGCTTTGATCGATGCGGTCTGCTCTGTTGCCAAAGCTTCAAAAAAATTCTTGACTGTAAAACCTCAAACTTTAGCGGCAAACGTATGATTTATATTGTAGAGGATGATGCGGAAGTACGTGAAATGGAAAGCTATGCATTAAAAAGCAGTGGCTTTGAAGTCATGGCTTTTGACTGCGGAAAGGCGATGGACGAGCAGTTAAAATCGGAGCTTCCGAAACTTTTCATTTTAGACATCATGCTGCCGGGAGAAGACGGTTTGAGCATTCTCAAGCGTCTCCGCAGTCAAGAAAATACTCGGAACATTCCAGTAATTATGCTGACCGCCAAAGGGGCAGAACTTGACAAGGTCAAAGGTTTGGATCTTGGAGCGGACGATTACATGGCAAAGCCTTTTGGAATTCTTGAATTGATTTCCCGGGTGAAAGCGGTTCTACGGCGTTTTGAAAAGGGCGGCGTAACGGAAGAAGCTTCCCTGATTTCTTTGGGAAGAGTGATGATTGACGATAAACGTCACACGGTTTCGGTGAACGGAATTCCTATAGAGCTCACTTTCAAAGAGTATGAGCTTTTGAAGCTTTTGATTGCGCATCCGGGAATTGTATTTTCAAGGCAACAGATCCTTGAAAAAATCTGGGGCATCGATTTTGACATGGACACTCGTACTGTGGACATGCATGTGAAAACCCTTCGCCAGAAACTCGGCGAACAGGCTTTTTTGATTCAGACGGTTCGAAATGTAGGGTATAAAGCGGAATGAAGAACACTCTAAGACTTTGCCTGATTTACGTCGGCGTGTTGGCTGCTCTGTTTGCGGTGTATTTTACGTCGCGGGTCTTTGAAAAAGAAATGACCGAGCAACTGAAACGGGATCTGCGTGAAACGGCCCATTTGGTATCTCTCGCCTATGAAAAGGCGGAATCCCTGACGCCTTTTTCTAGCGATAGCTTGCGCATTACCCTGATCGATACTTTAGGAAACGTGCTTTTTGAAAGCAATGGGGAAGTGGCGAAAATGGAAAACCACAAGGATCGCCCCGAAGTGGTGGAAGCATTTTCCAGAGGTTTTGGGGAAGATTTTCGCTATTCGGTGACGGTGAATGCGAATGAATTTTATTGTGCTATTCGGCTGAAGGATGGAAATGTTTTACGCTTGAGCCGTCAGCAGGCGAGCTTGCACGAAGCATTTTCCAAGACGATGCCCTATTTGCTAGCGTTGCTAGGTGCGATTGTCCTTGCGGCTATTTTGCTCGCCATTGGACTTGGGCGTTCCTTTGTGCGCCCGGTACAAAAGCTTGCCGATAATTTGGGACAGCCCGAGTTGATGGACGACGAAGGTGTCTACCCGGAAATCGCACCCCTTGTGAAAAAGATTCGCGAACAGAACCGTGAATTGCAGCAGACGGTGGAACAGCTTTCCGATGAAAAAATCAAAACGGTGAAGATGCGCGACGAGTTTACCGCAAACGCATCCCACGAACTCAAAACTCCGCTGACGTCCATTATGGGCTATGCGGAACTCATCGAAAGCGGCATGGCAAAACCTGAAGACGTCCAAGGCTTTGCTGCAAAAATTCACAAGGAAGCGAACCGTTTGCTTTCTATTGCAAATGACATTATGACGCTTTCAAAACTAGACGGACCGAACCCTTCGTTGAACTTGAAAGAGTCTGTGAATTTGGAAAAGATCGCTTTGGAGTGCATCGAAGAACTTTCTTTGAACGCAAAAAAGAAAAAGATTTCCGTTTCGTTGAAGTCAAAAGATGCTTTAATAATTCAGGGCAATTCCCGCTTGCTTTTTGAAATGTTTTACAATCTGATCGATAATGCGATCCGTTATACGGAAGAAGGCGGAAATGTACAGGTTTTAGTAGAGAACAAAACTTTCACCGTCCAGGATACGGGCATTGGAATCCCCGAAGAAAATCAGTCCCGTATTTTTGAACGTTTTTACCGCGTGGACAAAAGCCGTTCCAAGTCTACGGGCGGAACAGGTTTGGGACTTGCCATTGTAAAGCACATTGCCGAAGTCCATGGGGCAAAAATCCGTTTGCAGTCAACGGTGGGGAAAGGGACTGAAATCAGCGTTGCCTTCTGTTGATTTAGAAAGCTTAAACGAGAAAAGCTCCGCAAATGCGGAGCTTTTCTCGAATTTCAGAATGGATTACTTGCCAAGTTCGGAAGTGGGAGTCATCAACTGCCAAAGCACAGCCTTGTGAGCGTGCAAACGGTTTTCCGCTTCTTCAAAAGAAAGGTTCACCTGGAGATTGTCCATTACGGAATCGGTGATTTCTTCGCCGCGGTGAGCCGGAAGGCAGTGGCTGACCTTGCAATGGGCCGGTGCGAACTTCAAAAGGTCGTCGTTGATTTGGAACGGGAGGAAATGGCTCTGCTTTGTCGCTTTTTCACCTTCCTGGCCCATGGATACCCAGACGTCGCTATAAAGGATATCGGCGTCCTTGACGGCTTCCTTCGGATCGTTGAATACGCGGTACTGAGTTCCACGCTTCTTAAAGAAAGGTTCCATTTCTTCGATGACCGATTTCGGCTGTTCAAAGCCCTTCGGGCATGCGAGGGTAAAGTTCATACCGAGTTTTGCACAAAGAACGAGGAAGGAATTGGCTACGTTGTTGCCGTCACCGATAAAGGCAACCGTTTTGCCCTTGAAGTCCCCGATCTGTTCCTTGATGGTCTGTGCAAATGCGAAGGCTTGGCACGGATGGGAATCGTCGGTCAGGGCGTTCACAACGGGAATGTTGCCGTATTCGGCAAGCTTATCGACAAGTTCCTGCTTGAAACAGCGGACGACAAGTGCGTTTACCCAGCGGGAAAGGCACGTGGCGACGTCATGGACGCTTTCACGTTTGCCAAGACCGATGGAATCCGGAGCGAGCAGCACTGCAGCGCCGCCGAGCTGATGGATGCCAACCTGGAAAGTGGTAATGGTGCGGAGAGAAGGTTTCTCAAAGAACATGCCGATCGTCTGACCGTGGAAACGATCCGAGAATTGTCCACGGTGGACTTCTTGTTTCAGGCGCATTGCAATGTCGACCGTTTCGAGGATGCGTTCCTCGCTCCAGTCGGCGAGACGTAAAAGATGACGGTTTTTATCGATCATTGAGACTTTCCTTCTTTTCCCGGGAAAACAAAAAAACCGGTCCAAAAGCTATTTGGGCGGGTTTTGTTTCCCCTAAACATTAGGGAGATGACTAATTTAGTATAAAACAGACAATTTTGGCAAGCTATTTAAATCTTATCAAGATAGTATGTCGGGCGAATCTTCAAGAATTTTTCGTCGGATTCAAGCTCGGATGCGGGCTGGTTTCTTCCGATGATCAAGGCCGCATCGATGCCCGCATGCATTGCACCGCCGATATCCGTTGCAAGGGTGTCTCCGATCATCACGGCCTTCATTTTACGCGGGAGCGAAGCCAGCGCCTTTTCGAATATGGATCTGAAGGGCTTTCCGAAGTAGAATGTTTCGGGGTGAGCCTCTTTGTATAGACGGTGCGCGTAACAGCCGGAGACGCCTTCTCTTGGCGTGTTGATGCGAGGAGCCCAGGCGTCCGGATTCAAAACCACCATTTTTGCTCCCGGGCGGCGGAGAATATTCAAAGCGTCTGTAAAAAGATGTTCTTCTTTTCCGGTCGCCGAAACGATAACTGTGTTTTCGTTTGGATTATCCGAAATCTTCACCCCGGCTTTTTCGACAAAGTGCACACCGTTGGGACGTCCAATGTAGAAAGCTTCCCGAATGCCTTGTTCTTTTGCAAAAGGAAGGAAAAGATCTCCCGAAGAGAGAATTTCGGATTCTTCGAATGGAATCTGCATACGGGCAAGGCTTTCGACCATCTGCGGAATGGATGTAGAAGCTGCATTTGTGACAAGCCTCATGGGCTTTCCCGATGCGCGAACTTTGCGGTACATTTCCACTGCCCCCGGATAGAGATATTCGTTTTGACAGTAGAACGTACCGAATGCGTCAAATAAAAAAGCTTCGTAATTTTCTAACAAAAAATCCAGGGAAACGGATTTCGTTTCCCTCGGCATGGGTTGAAAATTTTCGACTTCAAAATAATGGGCGTAGATTTCGCGCTCAAAAGCTTCCATGCTAGTTCGATTTCCTTTTGACTCCCCAGATTTGCGCGGTATTTATATCGCTTTTCCAGAGAGTTTTGTCTTTATAACGGATCGTGACAAAGATTTTTGCGAGATAGGCTCCTGTAGCGACGACGGAGCGGTCATTGGCCATAAAATTCCATTTGAGGAAGAAAGTCTGGGGATTTTCAAGACAGTTTCCTTGAGGAAAATGGAAATCCGAACATTTGGTTTCGGAAGAAACGCTTGTCACATAGTTGCCCGAATTGGTGTAAAGGCGAAGAGACAGCAGAATGGAAATGTCGCCCGGTTGAATTTTATCGGAAGAATTCCCGGCGACTTCTTGAATGTAATCGCTAAAGTCTTTTCCGCCGATATCCAAAGCGACTCCCAGCTCCGACGCGGAAGGCCTGTGGGCGGAAGTATCGGCAAAGACCCGTTCAAAAATCGGTACGTTTAAAAGCGACGCTCCGCTTTTTAGGTTTGCAAGTGAATTTGTTCGAATTTCGAAAGGGTAAGCCCCTGCAATTTTTGCAAAGGGGGAGTTTTCTTTTGCCCTGTTTTGAAGAGAATCTTGTAAAGCGTTTGCAAGAATGCGGACGCTGTCCCGCGGCAGGGGAAGCCCCTGGCTTGAATTCCAAATGAGGCGGGCCGTGGAACGGTCCTTGTCCCATTCCACTTTGGCTGCGGAAATCGTCTGTATAGAACCTCCGTGTTTATATTCCAAAAAATCCGCATTGGGCGAAATTTCAAAAACGGGTTCCGAAAAACGGACGTGTAAGGAATCCTTTCCCGAAGCATGATGGGACATGTAAGCGCTTTCCACGACCGGTGCTATTTTTTCGCTCATTTCCACCGGCATTTGGGACGCATCGGAAAAAAAGATCCGCATGGTCTTGGACGCGGAATTCAAAGCCGTTTTACGGGCAATGCTTGCTTCTTTAGGAATGCAGAGTACAACGGAATTGGCATTCAAAGAATCGAATGGAATTTCTTTACCCGCATAACGCCAAGTTTTTGAAACTCCGTTTGAATCCGGCCAGTCAAATTCCACACGGTCCACAGTCGAATCGATATACTCCCTGGAAAGATTCCCCAAAAAAACGATTTCCACTTGGTCCATTTTACCGTCGCCGTCAATATCTTTATAAAAGTTTTTAGACGAGGACGGGGGAATCGGACTTTGGATAAACGCAGAAAAGCCGAATGCCGGAAGCATTCCGCAAAGCAAAATCCACGCCCGAGTTCCTAACTTCACCAGTTATCCTTTAGCTGTGCAAAAAACCGAAATCGCGACCTTCTGCCGGAACCACAAGACGCATTTCCGAAAGAACGCCGATTCTATCCTTTAAAATACTCTTGAAATCTTCGCCCAGTTCTTCTTCTTCATCCTGGTTCAGATTGTAAGCGTAAAAACTGCCATCGCCAAAGAGTGTAAAGCAGCAGTCCCAGTCGATTTTTGAATTTTCGTCTTCCATGCTTTCGAGCATCAAAATCGGCTGCGGGGCAGGAATCGGAGCGGCATGTCCGTTTTCGTAAAGGAAGTAGTTCCGCGAAAGGAGCATGTGTTCAAGCGCCATCGTCGGCTTTGTATCCGAAAATTCATTCCGCAGACGGCGGATGTTTCCCAGGTCATCTTCGAAGGGGTCCTGAAAATCCTGCGGCAGGACGATTTGCCAGTAGTCGAACTTTTTACCCGAAGCGTCAAAACGTTCTTGCCATTCTTTGGGAGGTTCCGGACGGTTAATCAAGAAATCTTCAAAGCCGTCGAGGATTTCGTCAAAATGGGATTCGTAACGGGTATTGCGCTGTTCTTCGATCAGTGCAAGAAGGCTCGAAATTTTCTCGTCTGTCGTCGGGGTGTGCAATTCCTGATTGTCTTCGGACATTACCATTCCTCTGTGGTTTTAAGGGTGAGGCTCATGGCGAGCTTCTTTTCGTAATAAGCGCTTTCGTTAATAAAAATAGGCCAAACGCTTTTGTCTTCGGTGGAGAAAAGCGCTTTTCCGTCGAAGGTGATGAACATGGGATCTCCGGGCTTCACTTCTTTGTAATCGCCGTTTTGGAGATTTGGATGGACCATGGCACAAATTTCTCCGAACTTGTCGCGGGGATAATCGATATCCTTGTACTGCGTGTAGACATCGACTGTTTTTTTAGGCTTCTTTTGGAGCTCTCCACGGTTCCATTCTTCCGCCATTTCCAGGTAGCGCAGAACGACCTTTTCTGTTTCGGCGAAAAGGTTGGCGTCTAAAGTTCCATGGGGCTGAGGACCGACTTCAAGGCAAATGTCCGCTTTGGCGATGGTTCCAAAGTAAGGGGATTCTCCGCGTTCTTCCGGCTGGTAATAAATAAAGCAGTTTGGAAATTCGTGAACGAGTTCTGCGCTTGCTCGCATGGTGAAGGGATCCCGGGTTGAAAGGATCAGGCAGACTCCCATATTCGATGTCGTGTTGTGCACGTCGATAATGAGGTCCGTTTGGGTGCTTTCACCTTTAGGTCCAAATCGGTCATTCAATTCTTTGGCCCGCCGAATTTCGTAGGCGTTTGGATTTTCGAGTGCGAGAAGTCGGTTTGCAAAGCTGCGGTTCAGATCCAAGTCCACGTAGCGGCGGGTCAGCGATGTGGCTTCGATATTTGTGTGGACAATGTCTACGGTTGCCGAAGGGCACGCTTGGGTGTAAAGATGTTTATCGGCGGACCATTTGCTGTAAAGCTTGATTCCTGTCAGTTCGTTCCCGTGAGTTCCGCCGGCGATGACAATAGTCTTGATTTGGTTCATATACTAGTATTATACTAAATTTGGCGTATGCTTTCTACCGAGTTGAACTTTCATAGACGCCTTTCGATAGCCCCGATGCTCGATTTTACCGATCGGCATGAACGCTTTTTCTTGAGACTCCTTTCGAAGAACGTTCTGCTGTACACGGAAATGATCGTTTCGAACGCCCTTTTGCATGCGGGGCCTAAATTTTTGCAGCACGATCCGGTAGAAAACCCCGTAGCGTTACAGCTTGGCGGAAGCGATCCGAAGATGCTTGCGGAATGTGCCAAAATCGTGGAAGGTGCTGGCTTTGACGAGGTGAACCTTAACTGCGGATGCCCATCGGAACGCGTACAAAGCGGATCTTTTGGCGCAATTCTCATGAAGCAAAAGGATCTCGTCGCCGAATGTGTCCAAGGAATGAAAGCCCAAGTCCGGATTCCTGTCACGGTCAAGACTCGAATCGGCGTAGACGATTTTACAAGTTGGGAATTTTTTGAAGATTTTATTCGTACGGTTGCGGATGCGGGCTGCGACACGTTCATTATACATGCCCGGACGGCAAGGCTTCGCGGGTATTCTCCCAAGGAAAATCGCGAAAAGCCCTCAATCCATTACGAAACGGTTTACAGGCTCAAAGAAACGTTTCCCCATTTGAATATTTCGGTGAACGGGGACATTAAAACCCTAGAACAGGCGAAAGCCCATTTGCAGCACGTGGACGGTGTCATGATGGGACGAGCCGTGTACGCAAACCCGTGGATGCTTGCCACTGCCGATTCCGAAATTTACGGCAGGGAAGACCGTTCCCCCAAAACGCGCAAGGAACTTCTCGAAGCCTTTTTACCGTACGTCCAAAGGGCTCAGGCGGAAGGATGCCCCCTATCGATCCTCACAAAACACCTGTACGGACTTTTTACAGGTTTCCCCGGCGGAAGAAAATTCCGACAGATCCTTTCGGAAGGCGCACCCAAAGCTTCTGACGGTGCCGCGCTTATTCGTTCGGCGATGGATGCCGTAGAAAGCCTTTAAAACAAACGTAGGTCTCCGAAGAGGCCTACGCTTGTTTGGGGTATGGAGGAAATCAATTACAGTTATAATATAGCCATTTAATAGCGGAGGAACAAGGATTGGATGGGTACTTTTTCCTTGCAAATCTCTTTGCTTTTACTGACGCGGAGGCATTTTGTGAGCACCGTCACGATGCGGGGGGCCCATGTGATCGTGGTTCGGTTCGTCTAGGAGAGTGTCCGGGAACTTCTCTTTTTCACCTCTCGGGGCTTTTTTGTCGAAAATAGGCTTCAATTCCGAGAATTTTTTGAGCTGTTCCGCCGAAAGAAGCTTCTTGAAGAGTCGCACGTCTTCGATACGCTGGTCCAAGCGGTTTTCGTTTAACAGAAGAAGTTTTGCACGGGTGGACTTAAGAGCCGCTTCGTCGATTTGGTCTTCGCCGAGAAGCTTGTGCAGCTGTCCTTCCGTTTCCTTGATCTGGTGGTGGATTGCCCGGTGGATGGAATCACGCTTGTGGCCATTTTCGTGGAGATTTTTGATCTGATCTTCGGAAAGGCCAAGGGCACTGTCCATCATGTGCATGATATTTTTGCCCTTTTGGACCTTCAAACCCTGCCATTTTTGAGGCGGCTGTTCGTCTTGCACCTGTTCCATGGCTTTGGGTGGTGCTGGTGGAAGGGCCCGTTCATGACAGAAGAGAACGGAACTAGCGAAGAATCCCACGGCTGCAGCGAGGACAAGGCCGCAAATCCAGAAAATTGTATAGTTCTTTTGCATGATTATTCTCCGATTGTATAATAGTGATCGTATGCGGTTGAAAATGTGCTGACGGATTCGCCTGTACCCAGGGAGGAATACCAGGAAATGGATTCTTCCGAGTAAGACGTTTCATCTAGGACTTCTTGGGTGAGCTGCGTCGAGTGCATGCCGATGGAAAAAGCTCCGGCGACAAGTAGGACGCTTGCTGCGACTGCGACGGAAGAAAGCTTTCTGAACAGGATGAACCGGTTTTCTTCTTTTTTCGCTTCGATGCGGGCGACGACCTTTTCCCAGGAGTCGCTGCGGGGTTCTAGTCGCATAGATTTGGTAAAATCGATGTCATCACGCATAGGTAGTCTCCTTTTCTAAAACTTGGCGAACTTGGGCTCGGGCGCGGGAAAGTCTCGCTTTGAGAGTGCCTTCCGGGGCGTTATACATTTCGGTGAGCGTTTTGATGTCGAGTCCTTCCGCATCTTTCAGCCACAAAAGACTGCGCTGATCGGGGGTCAGGATGGAGAGACCGTAGGACAGAGCTTCCTTTTCTAGGACTGCATCTGTTTTTTCGGATCGCCCGATAGCGCGTTCTTCTATTTCCGCATGGCGGTCGGTTTCGATCTTCAAATGCACCTTGTCGCTGCGAAGCTTCATCAGGCAGGCGTTTTTCGTCAGCATGTAAAGCCATGTGGAAAGGCTGGATTCTCCGCGGAATTTTCGAATCGCTTCCGGAATCTGCACGAAAACGTCCATGAGGATGTCTTCGGCTTGATCGCGGTCAAGAACCATGCGGAACGCGAGATTCAGCATGGGTTTGCTGTGCTCGTCCCACACGCCCTTCAGAGCGTTCAAATCTCCTTTTTGGAGCTTTTTGATGATCTGTTTTTCGTTCATTCTGTTATTTGGATGATTTTTCGAAGACTTCGGTTGCTTTTAAGATACGAAATATGAAAAATAAGCGCATTTTTGGCAAAACTTCCTTGGAAATATTCCAATAAAGCCTATTTTGTAGGCGAAAATGAACCAGAATCCTTTTGAACTCCTGCAGAAATCTTCCAAGTCCAAAGCCCGGTTGGGTAAAATAACGACGGCCCACGGGGTCATTTCGACCCCCATTTTTATGCCCGTAGGTACCGAAGCGACTGTTAAAGGGATCAGCTCCCGCGATATTCGTGAAATGGAAGCGGAAATCATCTTGGCGAATACGTACCACCTTTACTTGCGTCCGGGAACAAAAACGGTGGCTGCTGCAGGGGGCGTTCAAAAATTCATGAGCTGGAACGGACCGATGCTCACCGACAGCGGTGGATTCCAGGTTTGGAGTTTAAAGGATTTGCGAAAAATTTCACCGGAAGGGGTGGAATTTCGCAGTCATTTGGACGGCTCGAAACACTTCTTTTCTCCGGCAAGCGTCATGCAGGCGGAACGCGAAATCGGTGCGGACATCATTATGGCGTTTGACGACTGCACTCCTTACCCGAGTACTGTGGAAGAAGCAAACAAGTCGCTTGAATATACGCTCAAGTGGACCCGCGAAGCGAAAGAATGGCTGGATTTAAACCC
>JAGDBD010000053.1 GCA_017959225.1 Fibrobacter sp.
ATGTCGACCTTCGCTTCGCGCCGGTCATCCGATACAAGCTTTCCCGTGATACGCAGCCATTTCGAACCGGACTTATCCAGGGCGCAAACTTCTACTTTGGAATTCGTATGAATCTGCTTGGAAACGTCCTTAGACTTCCCCGTCTGAATGTAAAGTTTGCCATCAAAAATGTTGGCAGTACCAAAGGGACGCACGCGCGGCTGATCTCCATCGACGGTTGCAACAAAATAGGCGCCTGCATCTTTGAGGAACTTTTCGACTTCTTGCATAAAGACTCCTTGATTTCTTCTTTCAATATATAAAACCCGGAGTGAAAGCGTTCATTTTTTGAGCATTCTATGTTTGGAATCTTTCTAGGGTAAAGGACATAAAAAAGAAAGGCGACCTGGCCGGGCCGCCTTCCTGGTTTTAGGGTAGGTGCATTTTTTAGAACGACATGGCAACCGATGCGCCAGCTCCGATCGTGACATCTTCGTCGTCACCTTCGTAATCGTCGCCGACCGGGATGCAGGCGCGGACGTAAGCGTCAAAGCTCAGGTTTTCCGTTGCCGTGTAATAAGCCTTCGGGCCAGCCCAAATCTGAGCGAGGGAAGCGTCCGAATCGAGGCTCATCGTGTGATATTCTCCCTGAATGCCCAAGGTGAATTTATCCGTAATTCCAAAGCCCGGTTCCACGTAGAAGAACATGTATTCCGGGACTTCCGGATCTGTGGCACTTTCGTCATCGACAATGGCGTAGAATGCGGTCGCCTTGAGATTGACCTTGCCAAAGTTCAGTTCCGGTTCCACGGCAAAGGCGTGACTCATCTTTGGTTCATCTTCCGTGAGATAATCCGACTTTAAACCGTAAGCGATCTGCGCGCCGCCGAGAGCTCCGAACACAAGGTTCGCGGTTACACCGGTACGAAGGCTGTTATGGCTTTCGGTCTGATAGCTCTTGTAGTTGAAGAACGGGCGAATCGTATGTTCGCCAAGCGCAAGATCGTAAGCGACATGCGCATCGTAAGTGGTGCAACCTTCTTCGCTACAGTCGTCACCATCCGTGCCAAGGCCCAAGCCAACGACAAGACCGTAGGCATTCACCTCAAATCCACGGATGCTGCGTTCCACCATGCCAATCGCATAATCCGCCGGATCGTCATAGTTGTAATAACGGAATGCGCCTTCCGCATAAGTGAAGTCGCCCACCTTGAACGCGACCTTCTCACTCAACAGGTACTGAACAAAAGCGCCGTCGTAGGCAAAGCCCGGAGCCGTTCCGTCGCCGTCCGCGGAAATCGCCGCTTCCGCAGACCATTTATCCGTAAACTGCACAGCAAATAAAAGGTTGAACGTCGAGCTGTAATCATGATACCAAGTCCCGCTTCCATACTGGGCATTGGCTTCATATTCCACTTCACCAGCGACAGAGAACTTCGGAGCTTCTGCAAAAAGCGGAGAAGCTGCGAAGGCCGTTGCAAGAATCATACCGATTGTCTTTCTCATTGCGTGTTTCCTTGTTTGAGGGTTTACACTCCCCTATACGCAAAAGCAATGCCAATCGAAATGTTTGGATTTTTGAGCAAAAAAAAGAAACCACACTTTCGCTCGAAACAAAAGTGTGATTTCCAATTTCAGAAATGTATGGAACGTTTAGCCGAGACGCTTGTTCACTTCATCCCAGTTCACGATGCTCCACAAAGCCTTCAGGTAATCCGGACGGCGGTTGCGATAATCGATGTAATAGGCATGTTCCCAAACATCGAACGTGAGCAGAGGATTGAGTCCTTTCGTCAGCGGATTTTGAGCGTTGCCTTCTTGCGAAATGACAAGTTTACCCGAAGCATCTGCCGAAAGCCATACCCAGCCCGAGCCGAAAAGGCCCGCGCCTTTTGCCTGGAACTCTTCTTGGAACTTTTCAAAAGATCCGAAATCGCGCGCAATCGCACTTGCGATTTTACCCGTCGGAACATTATTTTCTACAGGCGCCTTAAACTGCAAAAAGTACATGGAATGGTTCAAGAACTGACCCGCATTGTTAAAAATAGCACCATCCGCCGTCTTTACAATGTCTTCCAAGGTTTTGCCTTCAAATGGGCTGCCGGGCAACGCCGCGTTCAAATTGTTCACATAGGTCTGCAAATGCTTTCCATAGTGAAATTCCAAAGTCTCTGCACTCAAAGCCGGATTCAAGTCCGACGCTCCGTAAGGAAGCGTAGGCATTTCAAATTTACCGTTGATTGGCTGTGTCATAGATACCTCCTTGTAAGTGTGATTTATTCAAGATCAAAAATTTTACCCGAAAGCATTTTCCGAAGTTCCAACGGAAGGATTACAGAAGCGTCCAAATTCTTCTGCCAATCCGCATACACTAGAATTTCCTTTGCATCCAAATTGAATGCGAGGGTCGCTTTTTCTTCAGAAACTTCCAAGGAAACCTTTGCCCCCATGACGATCGGATAATTGACGTCTCCGTGACCTGCTGGGAATCCGCACATCACAGGAATATCGTACTTTTTCAAATATTCCGATAGCATCGCTTCGGTGCTTTCATAATCCAAGTCTTCACCGCTACCGACGAATTCTCCCACCACAACTCCCTTCACATTTTCCATCACACCTTGAAGTTCAAGGGTGTTGAACATGCGGTCGATATTGTGCAAAGACTCTTCCACTTCTTCCAAAAAGAGAATGATGCCATCCTTGGAAAATACATCCACGGAACTTCCGATAAGCGGTACGAAAGTCGCCATGTTGCCACCCACAAGAACACCTTCGGCTTTTCCCGTCTGATTGTAAGGATGGGCAGAAACCGTGTACTGCGGCACGTTTCCTTTTAAAAGTTCCCGCAGCAGAATACTGCTTGAATCCGATCCTTCCGTCTGAGCGATAAAGCTGCTCATTGTGCCGTGAATGCTCATGACGCCCGCTTTCGTTTCCATCGCATGGAGCGTCGTAATATCGCTAAAACCGATCAGCCATTTCGGATTTTTCCGAATCAAAGCCGTATCGATCAAATCCACAAGTTGGATGGTTCCATAACCACCACGATTGCAAAGGATCGCTTTCACGCTGGTATCACGAAGCGCTGTGATAAAATCTTCGGCACGCTGTTCCGGAGTGCCCGCGTACTTCCCCGCTTCAAGGCTATCTACATATTTTCCGATTACCGTTTTAAAGCCCCAATCCTCTAGAACTTTCGCCGTTTTTTCGACGTTCTGGTAGTCCGTGCGGTATGACGGAGAAAGCAGAGCGATCTTGTCTCCTTTTTTCAAGAAGGCAGGAGCAGAACTTTCTGCAATGGAAACTGTTTTTGTATCATCATCCAAATTAGCAGATGAACCATTATCGGAACAGGCGAAAAACGCTGCCGAAAGCGCGAAGGCAAGAATCCCCTTAAATCGATTTTTTTTCATAATACCTTTAATATAGATAAAAATCGATCTTCGCGCAGCACTTCAAAAATCTAACGGAAATAGGAGATGGGGAAAATTTCCTTAATCCACATTAAAATATTTCCATGACTAATGATTGCATAGTCGCGGGCGAGCATATCTTCATCTGTTCCAAAAATTTTCCGCAATTTTTCGCTGGGCCTTTCTACATAAATGCCATTGATATGCCTACGAGATTCCACCCGGTGATTCTTTAAAATTCTTCCGATGGGAATATCCGCTTGCATCAGGTCCGATGCGATTCCTTCTCCGCAACGGGAAAGCGGAATTTCCGATGCTGCATACATCAAAGGTTTGCCGTGCAAATGCAAAAGGACTTCCCGGAA
>JAGDBD010000054.1 GCA_017959225.1 Fibrobacter sp.
GGGTAGATCATTTCCTGCATGCCAGGACCGCCCTTAGGACCTTCGTAACGGATCACCACAACCTCACCCGCTTTGACACGGTTCGGGTCAACAATTCCCTTCACAGCGTCTTCATGGCTTTCCAATACGACAGCCGGACCGGTGAACTTGAGAATGGATTCGTCAACACCTGCGGTTTTCACAATGCAACCGTCTTCGGCGAGGTTGCCGTAAAGCACAGCGAGACCGCCGTCCTTGGAGTAAGCGTGAGCAGCGTCGCGGATCGCTCCGTTTGCACGGTCGAGGTCCAAGGATTCGTAATGGAAGTCCTGCGAGAAGGCTGTAATATTGAACTTGCGCCCCGGACCTGCGAGGTAACGCTGCTTAATGTCTTCCGACGGATTCTGCATGACGTCGTTTGCCTGAATGGCTTCGCCCATCGTTTTAGCGTGGACTGTGGAACATTCACGGTGGATAAGGCCCATGCGGTCGAGTTCTGCGAGAATGCCGAAGATGCCGCCGGCGCGGTTCACGTCTTCCACGTGGATGTTGTGAACGGTCGGTGCGACTTTACAAATGCAAGGCGTGTTGCGGGAAAGGCGGTCGATGTCCTTCATGGTGAAGTCGGCGCCGGCTTCCTGTGCCACGGCGAGAAGGTGAAGAACCGTGTTGGAGCTTCCACCCATGGCGATGTCGAGGCGCATGGCGTTTTCAAAAGCTTCCTTCGTGGCGATGGAACGGGGAAGGACGGATTCGTCGTCTTCGTCGTAATAACGGTGGCAGAGTTCCACAATGCGACGTCCGGCTTCTTCGAAGAGTTTGCGACGTTCGGAGTTCGTGGCGACGATGGAACCGTTGCCCGGAAGGGAAAGTCCGATGGCTTCGGTGAGGGAGTTCATGGAGTTGGCGGTGAACATGCCGGAGCAGCTTCCGCAGGTCGGGCAGGCGGCAGCTTCAATGGCTGCGGTTTCTTCGTCAGAAACGCTCGTGTCTGCGGAGTCGATCATGGCGTCGATCAAGTCGAGGGCGCGGTCGGAACCGTCCTTTTGCTTGACGTGACCAGCTTCCATAGGACCACCGGAAACGAATACGGCGGGAATGTTCAAACGCATGGCGGCCATCAACATGCCCGGAGTCACCTTGTCGCAGTTACTGATGCAGACAAGAGCGTCGGCGCGGTGGGCGTTGGCCATGTATTCCACGGAGTCCGCAATCAAATCGCGGGACGGAAGGCTGTAAAGCATGCCGTCATGACCCATTGCGATACCGTCGTCGACGGCAATCGTGTTCATTTCTTTGGGAATGCCACCCGCTTTGCGGATGCTTTCTGCGACGATTTTACCAACGTCACGCAGATGGACGTGGCCCGGGACGAATTCGGTGAAGCTATTGCAAATCGCAATGACAGGTCTTCCAAATTCTTCCGGTTTTGTACCGGTCGCGATCCAAAGCGCACGTGCGCCTGCCATTTCGCGACCTTCAATCGTCTTTTTAGAACGCAGATCTCTCATAGTAATACCTCGTGAAAATTCACAGCTTTAAAAATAGAAAATCAAGCGTGAGTGGCTTTAGGAATTGCAAGGGGAAGTTAAAAAATTCTTAAATTAAGGTTATGGCAGAAGAAGTATCCAAAGATCTTAAGGAAAACGAAGAAGTTTCCGACCTTCCGAAAATCGAGTCCAACGAGGACCTCGCTCGGATTGTTCAGGCGCTTGTTTTCGCGTCTCCGGATGTGGTGACGCTCCGCAAACTGAAGGAAATCATCGGTGACTTTCTCGATTCGAAGACCGTTGCCGAAGCGCTCCGTATTGCAAACGACAACCTGAACAAAATCGATTCTCCGTTTGAAATCGTGGAACAGGCGGGCGGTTACCGTTTCCGTACCCGTGCCCGCTATTATCCGTGGGTGCGAAAGCTTTTTCCGGATGCGAATCTGCGCAGGCTTTCCCAGGCGGCACTCGAAACGCTTTCTATCGTTGCCTATCAGCAGCCGATTACCCGTGCTGCGCTTGAACAGGTCCGCGGTGTTTCTTGCGATGGTCCGTTAAAGAGCCTTCTTGAAAAAAAACTGATCGCTCTCGGTGCTCGTGCAGAAACCGTCGGTAATCCTTATACATATGTCACGACGGACGACTTTTTGAAGTATTTCGGCATCAACAAAATTCCGGAAGATCTTCCGCGCCTCCGTGAATTCCAGGAACTTCTGAATTCCAACGAAATCGTTCCGAATTATGCGCAGAACGAAAGACCGGAAGCGCCGAAGCAGCCTGAATCCAATCCTTCGCAAATTGAACTTTCGATGGGGACCCCGTGAGCGTAACCCCGTTAATGAAGCAGTATTACGAGATCAAAGCCCAGAATCCCGACTGCATTCTCTTTTTCCGTATGGGCGATTTTTTTGAACTGTTCGAATCGGACGCCGAAATCGCTTCTAAAATTTTGGGCCTGACCCTGACAAGCCGTAATAACGGTGCTTCGGGCGCAACACCGCTTTGCGGTTTTCCGCATCACGCTTCGGACAGATATTTTCCGAAGATGGTGGCTGCCGGTTATAAAGTCGCTGTCTGCGAACAGGTCGAAGATCCTAAGCTTGCCAAAGGAATTGTGAAACGGGCGATCGTCGAAGTGATCAGCGCTGGAACTTCGATGAATGAAGGAAACTTGGATGCGAAGGTGGCGAACTACCTTTGCGCGGTCATTCCCCAAAAGAATTCTGTCGCGTTTGCCTTTGCCGATGTGACGACGGGATACTTTGCCGTTTCCGAGTCTCCGATTCAGAATTTCGAAAGCGAATTTGCCCGTCGCATGCCGAAGGAGGTCCTTGTTCCTGCTGGAGTGGAACTTCCGAAGTCCATTGCGGAATTCGTCCGTGCAGAATCGATCCTTGTGACGCCTGTTGAAGAAGATCATTACGATTTCAAGAATGCTTCGGAAGTTTTGCTGAACCATTTTAAAATGGCGAGCGTGGAAGCCCTTGGACTGGACGGTCAAACGGAAAAAGTCCGTGTGGCGGGAGCGATTCTCTGGTACTTGATCGATCAGAAAAAATCGGAACTTTCCCACATTACCCATCTCGAAATTTTGGATCTTGGCGATTACATGGTTTTAGATCCGGCGACGCTTCGCAATTTGGAACTTGTTCGCCCGCTGAATTCCGACGATCCGCAGAGCACGCTCATGTATGTGCTCGATTACACGGTTACCGCCATGGGCGGTCGTAGACTTCGGGAATGGATTTCTCATCCGCTGATTTCTGTGAAACGGATCGATGAACGTTCCGAAGCGATTGCGGAACTGGTTTCAAGCCCGATCGTTCTTGACGAATTAAAACTTTCCCTCCGTGAAATTTTGGACATGGAGCGCCTGATGGGACGCGTGGGAAGTGGACGTGCCAATGCCCGTGACTTGTACGGAATGGGGCGCTCCCTTTCGAAAGCCGTGAAGGTGGCGGAATCCCTGTCCGGTTTAAGATCCCCGGTGTTCCATGGGCTGTCGGAAACGCTCTTTTCTGCGGAAGGCAAGGGTGACGAAATCCTTCGGATGCTGAACGATGATCTTCCGATGACTGTGCGTGAAGGCGGCATGATCCGCGAAGGAGCTGCTCCTGAACTCGATCAGATGAATGCCGAAATCAAGGACCGCCGTGATTGGATTGCATCTTTAGAATCCCGCGAAAGGGAACGCTTAGGCGTGAACTCTTTGAAGGTCAGCTACAATAAGGTTTTTGGATATTACATTGAAGTTTCCAAAATCCATTCGGAAAAAATTCCGCCGGAATATATCCGCAAGCAGACGACAGTCAATGCAGAACGTTACATAACGCCCGAAATGAAGGAATGCGAAACGATCATTTCAAGTGCGGAAAGTCGCATTCACGATTTGGAATATCGAATCTTCTGCAAGCTCCGCGAATCGGTCAATGCCGAACGCAATGAACTTCAAGAAATCGCCGAAGCCATTGCCGAAGTGGACGCCTTTTACAGCTTGGCTGTAGCCGCTCGAAAGCGGGGCTATACAAAAGCTGAAGTCTTCGATGGAACAGGCATTGAAATCCGTGGAGGATTCCACCCGGTTATTGTGGCTGCAAACCCGGACCTTTCCTTTGTGCCGAACGACGTTTCTCTTTCGCCTGAAGCTCACCGTATGATGCTGATTACCGGTCCGAACATGGCTGGTAAATCGACGTATTTGCGTCAGACGGGACTGATCGTTTTGATGGCGCAGATCGGTTCGTTTGTGCCTGCGGAATATGCGCGTATTGGCGTGGTCGATCGGATCTTTACGCGTGTCGGTGCAAGCGATAGGCTTTCCCGCGGTCTTTCCACGTTCATGGTGGAAATGATCGAAACGGCGAATATTTTGCGGAATGCGACAGACAAGAGCCTTGTGCTTTTGGATGAAATCGGTCGTGGCACAAGTACATTCGACGGTCTTTCGATTGCCTGGGCCATTTTTGAAACCCTTCACGACAACGAAAAACGTGCAGCGATAACGCTTTTTGCAACGCATTACCATGAAATGACGACTCTTGCCGATTCTTTGGAACATGCGGGCAACTACCAGATTGCTGTCCGTGAAGACGGCGACAAGCTGATCTTCTTGCATAAGATTATTGCAGGGGCATGCGATTCTAGTTACGGTATTCATGTGGCGGAAATGGCGGGGCTTCCTTCCGAAGTGGTTCGCCGTGCCCGCAAAATCCTTTTGCGCTTGGAAAAACAGCAGATCGATCCTAGCGATTCCAAACATAAGCAGGAACTGAAGGCGAAGCCGCAGGTGGATATTTTTGCTCCTCCGGACGAAGATACCCAGCTTTTGTTAGAAGAAATCAAACGGTTAAAACCGGAAGAAATGACACCGCTCCAAGCTCTTCAAACTTTGACGGAACTGAAGGAGCATTACGGCAAGTAGCATGGAAAGTATCGATTTCGCAGCGTTGGAAGAGTATATTTACGAAAACCGTCTGATCGGTGAAAAGTCCGTTCATGGTCTTTCCCATTGGCATCAGGTGGAATTCAATGCGCTTCTGCTTGCGAAGAAAACTCATGCCGACGAAACGGTGCTGCGGCTTTTTGCACTGTTTCACGATTCCAGACGCATTCACGATGGCTATGATGAAGAACACGGCCCTCGTGGAGCGGAACTGGCTGTGCAGCTCCGGGGGAAGCTTTTTGATTTGGACGAGGAACGCTTTCAAAAGCTTGTGAAGGCGTGTCAAATGCATACGGTTTTGCCTTTTAGCGGCGATCCGACGATCGATACGTGCTTTGATGCGGACCGTTTGGACTTGGGACGGGTATATGTTGTGCCGGATCCTCAAAAAATGGCGACGGATTTTGGTAAAAAACTCGCTTCTAAGTTGCAGAATGTTCCTGTAGAAAAGCATCGCGAATGGCTTAGAACACAATCCTTTATTATTTTTCCAACGTGATCTATAGTATTTTACTTTCTCTTCTTCCGCTGGTATCGTCATTTCCGTTTTTCATGATGCTAGTGGAACTCCATGGGAAGCGGCCTGCCGCGCATCAGCTTCCGTGGCTGCTGTTTTCGATTTGTTTCATTTTGTGGAACGCTGTAGGTTCTCGTTTTCTCGGCGATAGTCCGGAATTGCGCAATTTAATTCCTATCGGCGACATGCTCGTGTTGCTGTATTTCTTGTTCTTATTTGTATGGGAAGAAAAACGCAAGGCGGATGAGCCGATACAAAAAGCCTATCGGCTACATGTGTTCACCGCTTTTTTGATTTACGTCATTGTCAATTTTGTCTGTTTTAAGCTTTTAAGTCCGCCGGTATTCTTGATTCCGTTGATTGTTGCTGCTTTGGTCATCTTTTACTTTGACCGGGTTTATACGTCCATGTCGTATTATCCGAAGCCGCGCATTCATTTGGTTTTTTACTTCTACATCATCAGTTCTTTTATGGTTTTGCCGCCGTTTCGGTTGCTGTTCATTGTGCAGGTCGCCTATGTGTTTATGCGCCGTTACCGCAACTGGATTAACCACAAAGACCGGATGATTGCAGCTCATGACGAAGAACGCAAGGTCAACCACAAGATCGTGACCAAGATGGGCGAAACGGTCAACGACTTTTCGGATTTGCATGAATCCTTGCAGAACTTTCTTGCAAACCTTGCCCAGGGCATCGAAGCGAAATCCGCGGCCATTTATATTTGGGACGAAAAGGAACAACTTTTCCGCTGCTCGGATATTTACGGCGTATTCTATCCGCTTGTCCGCGGAAACGAAATGAGTTTTACCCATGTGGAAACTTTAAAGGAAATCGCCCTTTCGCAAAATATCAACGATCCGGACAATATCGTGTGGGAATGCGGAATGTCTCGCATTGGAACCTATGTGCCTTTTGCAAGCCAGGACGGTCGAATTCTTTCGCTGGGCAGTCGCGCGGCAAACATCCGTTCGCTGATTCTTGAACCGTTGAATTTTGACCAACAGCTTCTGGGCGTTCTGGTGGTGGAAAATAAACTGTACGAACGTTACTTTACAGAAAGCGATTACTACCTGGTCCAAAATTTTGCCCACTATGCTACGATGATTCTCAAGGCGAACGAAGCTGTGATGGAACGCCAGAACCAGGCTCGGACTCAGGCGGAACTGCAACTTGGATTCCATATTCAGTCGGGGCTTTTGCCAAATAAAATTCCGGAATTCGATGGAATTTCTTTAGCTGGATCCATGACGCCGGCAAAGGAAATCGGTGGCGACTACTTTGATTTTTTGGATTTGCCGAACGGAAATTTGGGCATTGTCATTGGCGACGTTTCAGGAAAAGGCGTTCCTGCGGGCATGGTGATGACTTCGCTTTATGCTTTTTTGCACGCGGAATGCCGTTACTTTGTGAATTCCTATCGTGCGCTTGTGCGGGTGAATTCCGACTTGGCGGGCCACCTGTTTGAAACCATGTTCGCATCGCTCCTTTTCTTTGAATGGAATCCGCGTTCCAAGTCTTTGCATTACACGAGCTGCGGTCACGAACATATTCTGCACTTTAAAAAAGCGGAAAATGAATTAGAAACGATTAAAAGCGGCGGCATTGCCTTGGGAATGGTCGAAGATAACAGTAAGATCATTCGGGAGAAATCTTTGATCGTTCGACCGGGCGATACCGTTTTGCTGTACACGGACGGTGTGACGGAAACGGCTAACGAAAAGCGTGAAATGTTCGGGCTTGAACGTTTGCAGTCTTTCGTCGAAAAATACCAGGCTCTATCTGCAGACGAAATCCGCAAAGCGCTTTTGGAAGAATTGAAAAATTTTGCCCACGGTGCACCGCAGGCTGATGACATTACGATTCTCGTGATGAAGTTCTAATTTTTTTCAAAAAAGTTTGCAACAAAAAAGTCTCCCCGATGGGGGAGACTTTTGCGTTTCGCAAATTCGAATTACTTGTTCAGAGCGTCGAACAGGGCGAACACCATGCCCGGACGGAAATATTTACCGGCCGTGTACTTGAGTGCCGTGCTGTGGAGCAGCGTGAACAGATCTTCTTCCGAAATCTTAGCCTTTTTAGCGAGAGCACCGTAAGACTTCTTGAACGAAGCGAGGTTCGTTGTGAGAGTCGGAGCGATGCGCTGATCCGGGAGAAGAGCCTTCTTCTTTACGAGTTCGGCAATGAGCGTTTTGGCTGCAGATGCAGAAACGCCTGCCTTTTCGAGAGTATCTTCGTGGAGACGGCAGGAACCGTTGAAGCCTTCCGGTGCAGCGAACGGAATCTTCGCTTCTTCGTAAAGGTTCTGGACCATGCTTTCCACGATATCCCTTGCTTCGTCATAATTCTTGTGCAGAATGAGACCGCTGGCGATACTGTACTGAATACCGATCCAAACGTCATGAGCTTGGAAGTTGAATTCATCGAGAGGAGAACCGTCCTTGTGAACAAGGTTTGCGGCGCCGAGCAGCGGGGAATTCTTCTTGTAATTCGTTTTGAAGATGCGGTCGAGAGTACGTGCACCCTTTTCTTCGTCGGTAATGGGCTTCAAGTCCAGAAGACGGAGATAGGTATCGGCGAGCATGGAATCTGCGAACACGTCGTCGGAATCGAGATCGATCTTTGCCTTGAAGGAATCCGTGAAAGCTTCCGGAGCGGTGCTGTAGAGCCAGGTCTTTTTCCACTTGCGGAGTTCAAGCTTCGAAAGTTCTTCGGCTTCTTCCGGAATTTCGCTGAAGTCCAGCCAATCGTTCAATTCGCGGAGCTTCTGCGTATCGGTGCCGGAAAGCGGAACGAGATCGGCGAGGGCTTCAACAACCTTGTCGAAGTTTTCGAAGTTCACATCCTTGGCTTCGATGGGGGTTGCGAAGAAGTGGAAGTAACCTTCGTTTTCGTCCCACAAAGCTGCGTGGAATTCGTCTTCTGCTTCGTCAGCCTTTTTGTTCCAGTCGATTGCACGTGCGGAATCGCCTTCCAGTTCTGCAATCTTTGCTGCTGCGCGGAGACCTGCAATCCAGAGAGATCCGCAGTAAACGGAAATACCGTTGGAAGAAAGATTGTCGAAAGTGTCGTCCGTACCGTGGGTGAGCGGGAAGTTTTCACCTTCCGCAACCATCTTTTCCAGGTATTCCATGCAGGAGTAAACGGCGTCCTTGCAAGAATCAATGACGGACTTTTCACCGGTGAATTTGTAATGACGGAGAACCATCAAAACGTATTTCGGAGCGAGATCCTTCCATTCCTTCACGTTGTGCCAGTCGTAAGCATCCGGATGCGGTGCAAAGGGGCTTCCAAGATCGTGAATCACGGCGCCTGTAACGGCGAGAGGACCTTCGAGCTTTGCTTCCGGAAGATCTGCATACGGATGGTTCACATATTCGTGATGGCGACGACGGGTCATGTCTTCGGCAAGGATAGCGTCGCCAAAGCGCTTCAGAACTTCGCCGTCGAGACGCGGCAAAAGGGCGAGAAGGGAGAAGCTGCCGTAGAAGTAAACGTCCAGGGAGTTGAAGAACGGATAGTCCGCGCATTCGCGAACGAGGAAGTTGTCGTCCTTGTCCCAAACGGTGGCTTCCGGAATGAAGCTAAGCGTGTTGAGAGCCAACGAGCGGAATTCCGCCTGCTTCTTTTTGTCTTTCGGGAAGAGCTTTGCCAAAGCCTTTTCCGGAGTGAGAGCGCGGAATGCTTCGCCAAAAGTTTTTTCGAATTCGGCATCAAAGCTTAATGCTTCGGAAAGCATTGCCTGAACGCGGCCAAAGGATTCCGGATAGAACACCGTATACTTCTTCAACGTTTCCTGTGCACCGTGGAAGCGGATGTGTGCAAAGTCGAGGACCGTATTGAATTGGACGGTAGCCTTTGCCTTCGGCTTCAAACGGATCGTGGCGACGACTGCACCAGCGACGGTTTCGCGGCCGCTGTAAACGTTCTTCACAAAGTTCTGCGAAACGCGGCCACTGTGGAGCGCACCGGCGAGAACCGTCTTCTGATCGTTGCGGTAGAAGAGAGGCTTTGTGGTGACGTTCACATCGTCCTTCGGATTCCAAGTTGCAGAAATTCCCATGCAACCGTCAAAGTCGCTTTCGGAAAGAATGTTCTTGTTAAAGAATTCAACTCCCTTCACTTCACGGCCGTCAGCGAGTGTCGAATGGAATTCCACACCCATGGGATCGCGTGCGGCTGGAACCAGCACAAAGGAAGAATCCTGAACGCTTTCACGGTCTTTGCGAATCTGGTAACCGCAATAGTTTTCTTGCATTTGAACGAGCGTCACTTCGCGGACCTGTTTTGTCGGGTTCACGAGTTCGTAACGGGTTGCGCTCACCGGGAGGCTCGAAATGCGTTCGTTGTTCGGAAGAATGTAGCTGTACTGGTAACGGGTAATTTGAACGCCCTTTTGACCCTTGTACTGGGTGCGGGAAAGGGGATATTCTGCCGTATATTCCATTTTCTGGGCATCGTAACCCTTTTCGCCGAGGAATTCGGATTCCGTTCCAAAAGCACCGGTGAGAGCGCCTTTGCTTTCGACTTTTTCACCGAGTTCACCGTCAAAGAAATCCACGAGAACGGCGCGGTTGAATTCCGGAGACGTCGTTTCGCCTGCGTCGATCATCGCTTGGGTGCGGGGACTGAATTCCGTGTGCCAGCGGAGAAGAGCATCCTTGTTCGTTTCCCAGAACTTCTTGTCAGCGAGAACGGCTTCGATCTTCTTTAAGGTTTCCTTTTCGCTTTTGCCGTCGAAAAGGGCGTTGCCTTCGGCGTCTTTCAGTGTGTAAAACTGATTTTTGCGGTTGAATTCAAAGAAGCTGCGAATGGTGAGGGGAGCTTTTTTATCGATGACGGATTCGCGGTAGAAAACGTTCTGCAAACGCATGTCGTTTGGATTTTCGGTACGAACCTGAACGCCAGGAATGATGCCCGTGACGGGAGTCGTTCCGGCAGGCGTTACTGTGTAAGTGCTACCGATACCGCCAACGGCAATGCCCGTTGTTGCCGGAGTCGTGGTGAGCGGGGTGTACCACGGCTGAATAAATTCAACGGCGAGACCTTTGGTCATCAAGTCTTTCACGTTACCGTGCAACTTGGCGGATTCGAGATATTTATCAAATGTCATGAGGAGATGTCCTATGGTTGTTGATATTTTACTTCGCAACTAATTTAGAAAAGTTATCTTTTGCGCATGTTTAGATTTGGTGCTTTTGCTTCGGGTGGCGGTAGCAATTTCCGCTCCCTTCTTTCCCATGCGGAAGATGGAACTTTAGAAGGTTCCTGCGAATTTTTGATTGTGAACAATAAGGATTGCGGTGCGGCACAGAGTGCAAGAGAACATGGAATCCCTGTGTACCATATTTCGTCCAAGACACATCCGGTCGAAGCGGATTATGAACAGGCGCTTTTGAATGTTTTGAAGGAACATCCTGTCGATCTCGTTGCCTTGTGCGGCTATATGAAAAAAATTCCGGATTCGTTCCTCGATCAAATGAAGGATCGCGTTCTGAACGTGCATCCGGCTTTACTTCCTAAGTATGGCGGCAAAGGCTTTTACGGAATCCGTGTGCATCAGGCGGTAATCGCTGCCGGTGAAAAGGAAAGCGGTCCTACCATTCACTTGGTCACTAGCGAAATCGACAGTGGAAGGACGCTGGCGCAGGTGAAAGTCCCTGTACTTGCTTGCGATAAACCCGAAGCTCTTGCGGCCCGCGTTCTTGTGCAGGAACACGCTTTGTTCTGGAAAACGCTCCGCGATTATGCACGCTCTTTGTGATTGCCGCACTTCGCTCGCAATGAAAATTTGCCGCCACTTTGCTCGCAATGACAATTTGCCACCACTTCGCGTTGCTCGAGGCAGGCTTACTTCACTCGCAATGATAGGGTTGCTTCGTCTACGGCTCGCAATGATAGTGAACTGGACAGTCTTTTATGAAGTTTAAACTGCCTGAATTTTTAGAAAATGTGACGACTCCTATCGAAGGGGAAATTGCACTTCGTACAAATTATCCGGATGTCTGCATCGTGGGAATCGATGAAGTGGGCCGTGGACCTCTTGCAGGTCCCGTCGTCGCCTGTGCCGCCGTTCTCAAAAATCCAACAGGGGATTCTTCGTTAAACGACTCCAAAAAGCTCACCCGCAAAAAGCGCGAAGCCATGTTCGACACCGTCAAAGAAGAATGCCTTTGCTATGCCATTGCAAGTGCTAGCGCAGAAGAAATCGACGAATTCAATATTCTCGAAGCGGATTTTTTGGCCATGCGCCGCGCATTGAAAGCTCTTGGCTTTGAAGGAATCGAAGCTTCGGATCCGAGCCTTCCTATGGAAGTCAAAGGACGTTTTCCGCAAAACGTAAAAGTCCTTGTGGCCGTAGACGGAAACTTAAAAATTCGAGGCGTCCCAGCAGAAGATCAGATTGCGATCGTCAAAGGCGACGGCCGCATTGCAAGTATTTCCGCCGCATCGATCCTTGCGAAAGTTTTCCGTGACCGCTACATGGACGCTCTTGCCGTAAAATATCCGGGCTATGCATTTGAAAAAAATGCGGGCTACGGCACAAAGGCTCATCTCGACGGCATCCGAAAACTTGGAACGACTCCGGAACATCGAAAAAGCTTCCACCCCAAAAGCTTGCAGACGGAACTGTTTTAAACCATTTTCCCGATGCCCACGATGGCCGCGGTCCTTGCCCGCAAACGCGTTCTTCCAAGCTTCAAAAGCTTCACTTCGCCACGGCTATAGGCTTTGACCAGTTCAATTTCTTTTTTCGAAAATCCGCCTTCCGGACCTACAAGAAGCGTCGTCTCTTTGGAAATTTCTCCAAGGGAATCGGCGCCGTCCATATCGCAAAGAATAATGTCTCCGTTATAAGACTTGAGCCATTCTTCAAAGGGGATAGGCCCGTGGATTTCGGTAAGCCAAGCTTTTAACGATTGCTTAAGGCTTACAAGGGCTTTGAGCTCGCAACGGCGTATCACCTTTTGCAAATTGGAATCTTTAGGTTCTTCGGAATGCTCCGTGCGTAAAAGCGTAATGCTTCCCACTTCCATTTCGCTCACATGTAACGCCACTTCTTCGTTCGCATCGTCCTTGAGGCAGGCAAGTCCCAAGTGCAATTTGGGCTTTTCACTATCAGAAGCTTCAATAGACGAAACATGTACCAGACATTCCCTTGGGTCCGCTTTTTCCACTGTCCCTTTAGCAAAGTGTCCTTTCCCATCGGTCAGGTTCAAAACGTCTCCCGGGCGAGCTCTGCAAACGCGAACCGCATGGGCGCTTTCTTCGTCCGAAAGTGGAATGGTGCCTGTGGAAAGCTCGGTAACGTAAAAACGGGTGTCTGGTGATTTCATAGCCCAAAAATAAATACTAAATTCAACCCACTATGCAAATTAAGGCTGTCGCATTCGATTTAGACGGAACTCTTTACCTTTCTGGAAAACCTTATCCCAAGGCAGTGGAAACGGTTCAAAAGGTAGCCGAAAAAGTCCCGGTCTATTACATGTCGAACAACACCAGTAAATCACTTGTGTTTTACACGAACCGCCTGCTTCGCATGGGCCTTCCGCTTCAGTCCAAGGACCGCATTCTTTCGGCCATGACCTTTGCCCTTTCCGAAATTCACAAAAAGGGAATCAAGAACATTTACTTGTTTGCAAATCCGGAAGTGGTGGAATGGTTCGCCGCGGAAGATCCCAGTTTAGACTTGCACGCTCCGATGGATAAAACGGAACTTGTGCTGGTGGCTTACCACTCTTCCTTTAATTACAAGGAACTTTGCGAAGTCGCTTGGAGACTGGAACGGGGGGCCGATTTCTGGGTGACACATGCGGATTTCGTTTGCCCCGATGAACTTGGACCCGTTCCGGATATTGGAAGCTTTATGGCGATGTTCAAAGCGGCGACAGGGCGGGAACCTTCTCGGATCTTTGGGAAGCCGAACCCGGAAATGCTTTCGCCTATTACGGATCATTTGTCACCGGACGAAATTCTTTTTGTGGGCGACCGCCTGTATACGGACTTTGAACTAGCGCAGCGGGCGGGTTGCCATTTTGCGCTTGTCCTCTGTGGGGAAACGAAGTACCGCGATGTCCAAAGGCTCGCTCGCCAGCCGGATATTATTGCTGAACAGGTGTCGGATATCGATTTTGACAAGTTCCTCGCTTAGTTTGCGCATAAAAAAGAACTTGTAAACTCTTTAAAACAAAATCCCTGTTTTCTAACTTTGGCGCATCATGCCAAAGCTGCCACATTATACCCCCGAACTTTTTAAGCAACTCCGCAAGGGTTACTCCAAGCAAAACTTTACCCAAGACTTGATGTCCGGCTTGATCGTCGGCATTCTTGCTTTGCCTCTTGCCATTGCTTTTGCAATCGCTTCGGGTGTAGGCCCTGAAAAGGGTCTTTACACGGCGATCATCGCTGGTTTTGCTATTTCGTTCTTCGGCGGTAGCCGTTTCCAGATCGGTGGCCCCACAGGCGCTTTCATTGTGATCGTTTACGGAATTGTCGCCAAGTATGGTTATGACGGTCTTGCGACGGCAACGCTCATGGCGGGCGTTATGCTTGTGATTTTTGGCGTGGCAAAACTGGGAGGGGTCATTAAGTTTATTCCTTTCCCCGTGACGGTGGGTTTTACTGCGGGCATTGCGATTATCATTGCGCTTGGTCAGGTGCCGAATTTTTTGGGACTTCAGTTCGGGGCGGGGGTTTCGGAACCGGCTGATGCCGTTGGAAAGATTGCGCTTTATGCAAAGTCTTTGATGACGGTGAACTTTTTTTCTGTGCTGATCGGTGCTGTGGCGCTTGCCATTTGCATTTTGTGGCCAAAAGTTACCACCAAGATTCCGGGCTCTTTGATCGCGATTATCGTTGCAACTTTGATCGTGAAAATCCTCGGTTGGGATGAATCCCACGGTGTGATGACCATCGGTTCCAAGAATTCCATTCCCACAGGATTTCCTGTTCCGCATTTGCCAAATATCAGTTTGGACATGATGCGTCAGGTGTTCCAGCCGGCGCTTACGATTGCGATCCTCGGTGCAATTGAATCGCTCCTTTCGGCGGTTGTGGCGGACGGTATGACGGGTACGCGCCACCGTTCAAATACGGAGTTAGTGGGGCAGGGAATTGCCAACGTGCTCTCTCCGATTTTTGGCGGAATTCCTGCGACAGGTGCTATTGCCCGTACGGCGACAAATATCAAGAATGGTGCAGTGAGCCCGATTTCCGGTTTGGTGCATGCGATCATTCTTTTGCTGATCATGTTGATTTTTGGAAAGTATGCGGAAATGATCCCTATGGCAGCCCTTGCCGCAGTGCTTTTCCAGGTGGCTTTCAATATGTGCGGTTACAAGAACTTTATTAAGCTTGTAAAGGGCGCTCCGAAGAGCGATGTGACCGTTCTTTTGGTGACTTTTGTGTTGACCGTGGTCATGGATTTGACGATCGCGATCGAAGTCGGTGTGCTGCTTGCCGCCATACTCTTTATCCGTCGCATGTCTGATGTGGCGGAAGTCGAATGCGTGACTCAGGAACTTCAGGAAAGTGACGAAGAACTCGCCGATCCGAACAACATTGCGAGCCGTCAGGTTCCGCAGGGAGTTGCTGTATTCGAAATCATGGGGTCCCTTTTCTTTGGAGCTGTGGAAAAATTTAAAACGGCGCTGGATATGACAAGTTCCCACCCGAAGATTCTCGTTTTGCGCATGCGCCAGGTTCCGTCCATCGATGCCGCAGGCATTCAGATGATCGAAGGACTCCTTGCCAAGTGCCGCGCCCAGGGAACGCAGCTTTTGCTCTCCGGAGTGCATTCTCAGCCCATCGTTGCTCTCTCCAAATCCGGCATTCTAAAGGATATCGGCGAACAGAACGTGCTTGCAAACATCGATGCGGCCTTGAACCGCGCCCGAGAAATTCTCGGACTTCCCATCGTAGCCGCCGCTCCGACCACTCCTAGCGTGGACTGGGAACGCAATGTGCAGCAGCCATGGGTTCCGGAAAATGCAAACGCAAAGGTCGCCGAAGAAACGACCGAAGTCATCGCGGAATCCATTTCGGAAACTCAGGCTACCGACATTCCGAAGATCCTCGAAAAGAAGGATACTTTCCATTCCATGATGAACAAAATCTTCCCGTGGATGAAAAAGTAGGTGAAAAACACCGATTTCAAGTGAAATCGGTGGCTCTCTAATCCCTTTTTGTCGCAAAGAATGCAGCAAATCGGTGAAAATTTGCAAAATACCCTGAACCTTTGCCCTAAAAAAGACTATTTATTATAGTAAAGGGATTTTTTTCGGGTTTGTTCAGGGAGCGTGCATTTTGGCGACTACAAAAAAGCGCAAAATCGGATTTGTCGTAGCGGCATTCTTGCTTGCGATCTTTTTTGCTGTGGGCTTTTCTGTTTCGCTTCATGACCTGGCGCGGGATAAATCCGTATCGATGAACAGCGACTGGCAAGTGACATTCCGCGGAAAAACGACCCGTGTGGAATCCTTGGAAAATTTTCGCCATCGATTTTCCGATGTGAAACGGGGCGATTCGTTAATACTCCAAAAAGTTTTGCCGGCAAATTTAAAGGACTATTCGGCGATCCAACTGCGGATATTCGTCTCTGCCTTTGAAGTTTTCGTCGGCGATAAAAAGATTTATACCATGGGAATGAACAAGCTTCGGTCGGAAAGACTCATCGGAAGCGGAAGTCACCGGATTGGACTTCCCGGAGGCTGGATGGGGAAGACGCTGACTGTCAAGTTGTACGCGTTCCAAAAAAGCTCGTTCGACATTTTGCCGGAAGTTTATTTACATCCAAACCATTTGAATGGTTTCACGTTTAAGGAAGTCAGGCTCACCCCGACATTCTGCATTGCGTGTTTTATGGGAATTTTCGGTGCGCTTTTGATAGTCGGTGGTGTCGGCGGCATGGGTTTTGCCGGCTATTTTGGAAGGCTTGTTTTAATTGGATTTTTTGCTCTCGTTATAGCCAGTTGGTCAATCGGGTATACGGGTGATATCATTCAGGTTTCGATGAATCATCGGGTTAATTATTTGGTGGAGCATGTGTCCATATTCCTTTCGCCTTGTGCGTTGGAACTTTTGGTGGTTGGATTCCGGCGTAATAAAGTTCATGGGTGGCGTTGGCTTGGACTTTGTGTGATTTTTACGTTTAGCTCGTTGCTGTTCGTTGTCGCCACGATCCTTCATTTCTTTGGCATTGCAAAATATGGAGAA
>JAGDBD010000055.1 GCA_017959225.1 Fibrobacter sp.
ATGCCGTTGCCTGTTCCGAGCAGTACGATGAGCAGGAATATTCCCCAGGCCGTAGAAAGCCCGGTCAGCAGGCTAGATCGAGTTCAAAAGGAATGACGGTTTGAGTGGTATCTTGTAAGGTCGTGTCTTTGGCAGTGGTATCTGTTACGGTGGTGTCTTTGACAGTTGTGTCTTTGACAGTTGTGTCCGTTTTGCTCGTGTCTTTGACAGCGATGTTCGTTACGCTTGTGTCGGTTGAGGTCCCTTTACTTGTGGTGTCTTTGGCGGAAATCTTTACCTTTTTTATCCAAAGGTTTGGATGCCAAAGATCTTCGCCTTCTAAGATCTCGGTGATGGAACTGTCTTTAGGATTCACAAACGCAATTTTCGTATGCGCTCCATTTTCATTTGTCAATGTCGCGATGAGGAAGGACTTCTTTCCATCGGTTGCCCATTCGCTATGGTCGAATGTGAATCCCGAAGGTGCTTTCACGCTTTGCAAAAGTTTTCCCGTGCTGTCGGCAATCAAGATTCTCTGGTGCGTGGAATAGGAGCTACCGACAAAGTTTTGCCCGGTTTCTCCGCCGAAGTCTAAGAATGCGGTCCGCTTGCTTCCGTCCATGGCCAAGGAAACGTTGCAAGCTTGTTCTCCGGCATACCAGACGGTATCTTTTCCTTTTAAACGGGCTCTTAAAATTCGCGCACCGCTTACGGCAAGGCTCTTGTCATCGCTAAGGCCGCCGTGATACGCTCCTGCAAAAAGTTTTTCCGGCGTCCCAAAATTCCCATTTGCAAAAGAAACCTGCCATGTAGAAGTTTTTTTGAAACTCGCATCGTCTTTGTTATTGCCCGCATCGGTCACGTAGACAATCACCGTGTCTCCGTTATCGAAAACTTTCCAACGGGGAATCGCTGCGCTTTCGACATCGAGCAAAATCGGTTTAGAAGGATTTTCGAGACTTTGTACGTAAAGCTTGGATGTTCCGGAAACGCCTTCTGTTTTTGTGCAAAAGGCAACCCATTTCCCGTCTGGCGAAATGTCTGGGTGGAAAGCTTCGATGCCGGAAGAAACTTCTTGGACGGAAAGAGTTCCGTTTTTGTAATCCACATAGGAAATGTTCCCGGAGAGATCGTTCCGGAAGACGAGTTTTGCATTGTATGTTCCGACAAGTCTTTTGATCGTTTCTGCGCTCACCAGTGGAGTGATAACGCTTGTAACGGAAGAGCCGTCTTCGTTCATCCACAGAGGGCTAGGTATTATGCCCAAAGCCAGGCGAAATCCGACATATTCGGCTCGTGTCGAAGACGTAACCGTATAGACGTCACCACGGCTGAATGGATTCAGCTCTTCCTTGGACGAAAAATATGCACCGCCTTTTACAACACGCTCGTCCAGGTCGCCTCCGTCAGGTGCGCCAGCGTAATTCGTAACGGTCGTGTCGCGGAAAACACCGAGCCAATCGTTGACCCATTCCATTGCATTGCCAGCCATGTCGCAGAGCTCAAGGGAATCGGATTTTGTGGAATCCCTTAGAGAATCGCTAAAAGAAAAGCTGCAAATGGGGTGAATCTTAAATTGGGAATTGTCACTGTACCAAGCTTTTTGGATATCCCAATTTTTTGTGGCCGCATAAACCCATTCCGCTTCGGTGGGTAAACGGAACCCTTCGACTTCCGCATGGAATTTTAACCCTTCGAGAGAAGTGCAGTGGTTTTCTTCGTCATAAGTTGCACTGCTGTAAGTGTACACGGTGTCGTATTGAAGTTTTTTGCTCTTGGCGTTAGCAAAAAGGACCGCGTCGAAGTAAGTAATGTTTGTAATCGGCAAGGAATCACTTGAACAATCTTCAAAAGTTTTCAAATGGGCTTTTTTGGCGATGGAGTCGTATTCTCCGCAGGAAACTTCGTGCTTTCCCATGTAGAAGTCGTAACTCAGTTCCACATCCATGGCAGGGCGCTCGTTGGGCTTAAAACTTTTGTCGTTCGTTCCAATGGTGGTTTTTCCGCTGGTCAAAAGAATCATTCCATCGATGGAGGCTTTGACGATTTCTTCTTCGGCAGAGGAGGAACTTTCTATTTCGGGGACGCTTAATTTGGATGAATCGTTAGTACATGAAACGAAAAAAATGAAAAACAATGCAAAAAGGACCGATTTTTTCATTCTGCTCTCCTGGAATCCCTCATTGGCTCTATCATAAAGATAGTATCGAAAAGGAAACAAAAAATAGGTGTTTTGATTATATTAGCCTTATGAAGTCGTTCGAAAATAAGGTTGTCGTGGTGACCGGTGGCGCTCATGGAATTGGAGCGACCATCGTGAGTGAATTTGAAAAGGAAGGCGCACAGGTCGCGTATATCGATATTCGGGAAAATCCTTGCTTTGTCGGGGATCTTTCACAAAAGGAAGATCTTGAAAAGTTTGCCAATTTCGTCATTCAAAAATTTGGGCACGTGGACGTTTTGGTGAACAACGCCCTTACGCTGATGAAGGGAATCGAAAATTGCAGTTATGAAGAATTTTCGAATGCTCTTGCCGTGGGAGTCACCGCTCCAT
>JAGDBD010000056.1 GCA_017959225.1 Fibrobacter sp.
GGCAATCCATGTTTGGTCCCCAATTTTTACAGTCTTATAGACTTCGCCATCACGACTGTCCTTGATTTCGCCATAGGAAATTTCCGGATTTAAAAAGTCCGCTGTTTTTAAATTTTCGGGATTTATATCCGATGTATTTTTCTTGGATGAGCTGCTGGATGTTTTGTTCGAAGAGTAACTCGGTTTGGTCTTGTCGTTTGTTTTTTGCCAGGCTGTGCCGTCGCATTCGTAATTCAGAGACTGTTCAGCGACATAAATTTTTTTACCTGTTATTTCGTCATTACATTCGTAAGTAGCTAACTCAGTCAAGTCCTCGACTTCTGCAGGAAACTCATTGCTACTAGCCGACGAAGAATTATCGCAGCCCCAAAGACCAAAGGACGCCATCCATAAAACGATGGCTAGAGATTGCTTTACCCCTCCCCCACTGACGCTCGGAGTAGGTGCGGCTCGCAATGACATACCGGATGATGACGGGTACATAAACTTTTTCGCGAACATGTTTTTCATAGGAAAACCTTTGGGATTTTACTGCTTCGTCGCTAAGCTCCTCGCAATGGCAGTACAGGGTTGAATTTTACAAATATAGTAGCGGAAGTGCGGTTTACCCCCCCCGATTGTAAATTTTTATAAACAAGATGATTTACAGCGTCTTTTTTTGAAATCTCCCCTGCAAGAAAAATGAAATATTTATCTTTTCAAAAATGGAAATGAGGTAGTCATGAAAAACTTAAAAGCCGCAGGGACATTATTTTTATTTTTCGTTATCATACTGGTTCTTTTTGCCTGCGAAGATTCCTCAACGAGCGCTTCTTCGAATTCATGCACCGAAGAGATTTGTGACGATACCAAAGAAAATTCTTCGGAATCCAAGAATGACAAATGGAATCCCGAAGAAAGCAGCGATTCCGAATTCTTTTCCAGCGATTCCCATGGAGCAAATTCGAGCAGTGCAAATACCAACAATGCAAATTCCAGTAGCTCGAATTCTTCAAATGGGAATGGAATGTGCAACGAAAAAAATATTGATGAAGTTGTGGTCCTAAACGGGACAAGCTACATCTGTCTCAGCAATGGACGCTTGCGCATGATCAATCACGCCGATACTCTTTATGGAAATTGCACATCGGAAAGATTTCGCGAAATAACGCATATTGTGGATTCAATCTATTTCATTTGTGATACGGTGGGGCATCGCAGGGCTACAACGCTAGAAGCTCAAACCGGTGGAAAAATCTGCTCTGCAAAAGAAGTGGGAACGATCATCTATGGCTATACGAATCCTGCTTTGCGCTTTTATTGCACACCGAGTTATGGATGGGTCAGTGTCGCCGATGCAACACGCAAAGCGAATGAAGTTCCGAAGAGCGCCCGTTTGAATCCGAATATTCAATATGGAACAATGACGGATAGCCGCGATGGGCAGGTATACTATACGGTCAAAATCGGAAGTCAAACGTGGCTTGCCGAAAATCTGAATTATGCAGACGAAGCCTATGTGAAATATGGAAAAAGTCTTTGCAATGATGAAATCTACTCGTATTATGCGGATGGTGATGCAGGCTGTGAAGTCACGGGTCGTGGTTACTACTGGGTGGCCGCCATCGATTCCATTGCACTAGCCAACGATAAGAAAAATCCCGTGTACTGTGGATTTGGGAAAACCTGTGACTTGACGGGAAGAAAGGTCCGTGGCGCTTGCGATTTCGGCTGGCACATTCCAGGTCAATCGGAGTGGGAAACTTTGCTCGAATCGGTGTACGCGCTACAGCCTCTTGCCTGGACGACTCCTGGGAACTATTTGCGAATTATCGGTTCTGACTACGGCAAAATAGGTGGAATGAGCGGGTGGCATACCGTGGGAACGGATACGCTCGGCTTTTCCGTATATCCGATTCCTTTAGGAAATAACATGCCATACGGCGCGTTTTGGGCTTTCCCGGATAAGGGTCAATACGAAGACGAGAATACCGTATCGATTTTCTATGTAGACACTTATTCAGCGGATGTAGGAAATCACGATAAGAATGCTTTCCGTTCCATCCGCTGTATCAAAGATGAAGATTAGCTGCTAATTAAAGCAGCTGTCTTCCGTCGTTAAAAGCTTTGCCGACTTTTTCACCAAGGACGCGGTAAGCGTGTTCCACGGAATCATAAGAAATCGGTTCCACTTTACCGAGGTCCACTTTTCCATTTTCACCGAGAACGCTTTCGTCAGCGCTAACATTGACGACTTGTCCAATGATATAAGTGCTGCCGTCGCAGTCCGGGCTCATTTCGAGAATCGTGCATTCGAGAGTCAGCGGATATTTTTCGAATATTGGGGCGTCCACGTTTGCACTCTTGATTACGTGCAGTCCGGATTTTTCCACTTTGTTCGGAAGCTTATTGCCGCTGACGATGCCGAAAAAGTCGGAGACGATTTCGGTTTTGCGAGTGCCAAAGCTGACGGTAAAAGCCTTGCGCTTTTTTAAGTTTTCCACGGTCTTGTGGCTTGATCCAAGGCAAATTGTGATCTGGTCGTCTTCACGTTGGCCGCCCCAGGCAGCATTCATGGCGTTTGCCGTGCCGTCTTCGTTGTATGTGGCGATGATTAAAACGGGAAGCGGTGTGATGATGGCTTTTTTTCCAAAATCTTTTCTCATAAGATCTCCTTTTTTATAAAACTATCAAATTCTGGATTTGAATGTTCTAAGTTGGATAGTCTAAATCGGGATTTTTTGAACCGGATTTTGAAAACCGAACCTATATTGAAAAACAGGGAGAGTTTTAATCCAGGAAACCTGGAGCAATGGTTAAAGTCTACGGCATCAAGGTATGCCGTAGACTTTATTTTTTGCAAAAATGTAAAAAAATGCACGAATTCCTTATTTTGATATTATTTTAGAATCAAAAGTAAGGAGTTTTTCATGAAGAAGGGTATTGTTGTCGGTGCTATTGTGACCGTTTTTGCAGCAGCCGTCGCTGTAATTGCCCGCATTGCCATGATGCGAAACGTGGAAGCGGAACAGGAAATTGAAGAGGAAGCCTCCGACGATACCGAGGAAAAACCGGAAGCCTAATTTTTTTAGAGACCGGGTATTGACTCGGTCTTTTTACATTTTGACACGAATTTCTGGAATAGTCAATTCGTCGACAAATTTTCCTTTGGTTTCATCGATGAATTTTTTGGATTCCGCCCAGTCTGCCTGCACAATGTAAATCAGATAATGCATGGCGCTGTATAGTGGGTCTCCTGTATTTTTTAAAAACTTTTCGTAATTCCTGCTGGTGTACACGATAAAATTGTCCACTTCTTCGGAATAATCCTGCGTAATCAGGTTTCCAAAAATGCTCTTACTCGTTTGATAGATTGTGGGCATTCCGTCACATTCCGAAAGGGAAAGCACAAAGGTTTCTCCGTTATCGGTTTCATAGGTCACTTCGCCCACCAACAGAAGCATATCGAATCCGTCACCGGGTTGTTCGCAACGGACATCTTTAATTTTATAACGTGTTGTCATTTGTCTTTTAATATAAAAAGTTTGACTCTATTGAATTTTACAAGGCTTTTATTTTTACTTTTTCCTGAGATGAAATTTTTGCCAAAAGCAAAAACAGGAGAATTTAAAATGAACTTTTCCTTGGAATCGAAACCGCTCGGGACCGTGGACCGTTATGTGATCCACGCGGACGACTGCGAACTGGAAATCCTTGCCGGTTGGGGCGCAGGTTTAAACGCTTGGCGTGTTCCCGTTGGCAAAAAAAATTTGGACTTGCTTTACGGTTACCGTGATGCAGAAACCTTCCGCAAAATTCAGGCAGATACGAACGCTGGAGTTTGCCTTTCTCCGTGGCCTGGCCGTACGGCAAATGCCAAGTGGTCTTGGAAGGGAAAAGATTACAAACTGGTGAACAATGTAAGCTGGGCCCCTCATGCGCTCCACGGTTTTTTACATGTTCTCCCTTGGAGATTGGTTTCTTTTTCTTCGAATGAAAAAGAAGCCGTGCTGACTTTATCCCGGGATTTTTACGGCGATGCAAACGCTTATCCGTTTACGTATAAAGTAACGAATGTCTATACCTTCAACGGAAATTCTTTTACGGTGAAGTCAGTTGTGCGGAATACGTATCACGAAACTCTCCCCTATGCCCAAGGATTTCATCCTTATTTTATGCTCGGGAAAAAGGTGGACTGTTTAACGCTTCAGATGCCGGAAAGCCACAAGGCGTTGCTCGATTCCGCGGATATTCCGACGGGAGAGCTTGAAGCGGAAACACGTTTCACTGGAAACACTTTGATCGGTGATACTTTTATCAACGATTACTTTGCCTTTGATGCAAAGAGCTCGGACCGTGCTTCGGTAATCCTTCGGGACCCGGAAACAGGAAATCAGATCGATGTGTGGCAAAAAACGGGTGAAAATCTTTGGCGAGGCATTCAGATTTATACCCCGCCTGACCGTGAAAGCATTGCTCTTGAACCGATGAGTTCCGCTCCGGACGTTTTGAACCACCACCGTGAACTGATAGAAATTGCGCCTAATAGTTCGATAGAACTCTTATGGGGAGCGGATTTTACCCAAAAAGGCTAAAATCCTTTCAAATATCGCATTTTCAAGACTTCTTTTTTAGGGCAATCTTTTTTTTACAAAAGATTGTCTTTTTTCTTAAAAAAAGAATAGTTTATGCGGGCAATGGTACTCCCAATCCAGGGAGTAGTCCAAGAGAGGAATGGTGAAGATGGCAGAAAAACAGCAAGAAAAAATGAGTCAGAAGGATTTGGATTACTTCAAGGCCCTTTTGCAAGAACGCCGCCGTCAACTTGTCGCATCCCAAAGCGATGTAGCGAACAACGAAACGTTCCAAGGTCAGCGTGATCAGGGTGGAGAAACTGCCGGTTATGCAACCCATATGGCCGACGTCGCTTCCGACTACAATTCCCTCGAAACGAACTTCGACTTGGCCGCCCGCGATGGCAAATACCTGGTGTATTTGGAAGAAGCCTTGCAGCGCATTGAAGACGGTACTTTTGGCATTTGCAAAGTTTGCAAAAAGCTGATTCCGAAGGCTCGCCTTGAAGCGGTGCCGACGGCTACCAAGTGCGTTAGCTGCAAGTCCGAAACGAAAAAGCGCGAACGCGAAGAGAACCGTATGGAAATGGCGCGTATTTACGCCCAGCAGCAGCGCTTGTCTCAGCGAGGCAATACCTGATTCCTTCCGATCATTACCGCCGCGTTTTTCTCGTCGGTTCGGGCTTTAGTAAATCCTTTTGCCCGGAGATGCCGACCCTCAAAGATTTGAACGGTCGCATCCCTGACGGGATTTATCCGGAGTGTTTAACGCTCCGGAATTATTGCTATTGGCTGCGGGAACTTTGCCGCGGTGAATCGGAATATTTAAAGATTGAATCGGTAGCGACGAATATTCTTTCGGCGCAGATTTTTTCCAGTGAACAGGAGCGTTTGCAGAATGCGATGCTCCGTTTTGAATTGCTCCGTTTTATTACCCGCTCCATGCACCGTTCCGTTCCTCTTTCGGAATCGGCTTCAAGGAATCTTTCGAATTTTTTGAATGCGGTTGCCAACGACCGTGCGAATTCCAAGCGGGACAATCTGATTCTTTCATTTAATTACGATACTCTGATAGAAGATCAAGTACAACAGGATTCGGAGCTTTTTGCTTCGACGGCAGTGGATTACGGTGTGAATATTGAATATGCGGATCGCTCGGCGGGATGTGGCCCGCGTCCGCGGACAATTGATCTTTTAAAATTGCACGGATCGCTCAACTGGTATCCGGTCAAGGGCGCTGTTGAAGAATTCGATTTGAAGAATGTTTGCCGTGTAGAACCTGGCGACCGCAGCTTTCCCATGTACGAAAAGGATAATCCCATTTTTATTCCAATGGCGCATGCCAAAGATTCCTTTTTGCGGGGAAGCCTTTTTAATGTAATCTGGGCGAAGGCGGATTATTACCTTTCCAATGCGGACGAAATTTTTGTTATCGGATACGGGTTTCCGCAGACCGATGGAAACAGTTTTCCGTTTCTGCTGAAACATCGCGATCGCATTCGGAACGTCGTTGTTTTTGAACCGAAATGGGATGCTTCGTTAGAACGATTGGAACGGCTTTTTGGCAAAGGCGTTGTTGTTTGCGAAGATGCCCAGAATTTTTTGAACGGCCTTATTTTAGACCAAAAAAGAAAAGGCCTGTGAGAATTCCCGCCATGGCGAGGAATTTAAGTTTTGAACGCCTTTCTTTGAAGAAGAACAGCCCACCTGCAAAACTGATCAGCACGTTGGAACGTCGAATGACCGTGACGACAGAAATTAAAGCGTCCGGTTCGTGGACGGCAAGAAAATAGAATCGGTCGGCGATCACAAGGAGAACGCCTACCGCGAGAATGATCCAGCGGAATTCAAAACGTTTGCGGTTTGGGTTGTTGCGCTGCCAAAAACGCAGAATTAAAATGCCGCTTCCCTGTAAACACGCCATATAAATGTTGAAGTAGAACTGGATGGCGAGAGGATCTAACTGCTGCCGTTGCAGAAGGAACTTATCGTATACGCCGCTGCACGATCCGAGAAATGTTCCGAAGAACATGGAAAGAATCCAGATGTTCGTAAAAAAGTGGCCCGTTTCTTTTCGAGATGCAAAGCTCATAATGAGATAGCTTGCCAAAGAAAATCCGATACCGATCCATTCCATTTCGGTGGGACGTTCGCCCATGAGCGTTACCGCCATGGAAATGGTAAAAAGAGGTGCACTTGCACGGATAGGAGCGCTGAGGCTTAGAGGTAAACGGGAAACCGCATTAAAGGTAAAGATCCAACTGGACGTTACGATCGCTGCTTTGATAAGGAGCAACGCATGTTCAGAAAGCGAAAGAGAAGGAATTTTGCCAAGGAAGAAAAGGGGCAGAAGCACTGCGGTGCAGGTAATGCTGACGAAGAAAAGCACGGGCAAAACCGCATTACCGGTAAGCGCCTTTTTCTTTGCGATATCGTAAAAGCCTAAAAATAAGGCAGAACCGAGAGCGAGTGTGACCCAAAGCATGGCGCAAAAATAGTAATCGTGCCAAGTTGGATGAATTATTATATCTTATTTTGCAAATAATTAAAAAGGAGTCCAGGTATGGGCATTAAAAATAAGGCAACGGGTCTTTTCGCTGAATTTAAGGCGTTTGCATTTAAGGGCAACATTGTCGATATGGCGATCGGTGTCATTATCGGCGGTGCTTTCGGTAAAATTGTTACTTCTTTCGTAAACGACATTGTGATGCCGTGCGTTACGGCGATTATTGCATCTGCTTCGGGTACAAAAGATGCTGCCGAAGGTTTGAAAACCCTTTCTTATACGACGGCTTCCGGTGTAGAAATTCCGTACGGCAATTTCATCGGTGGCGTGGTGGATTTTATCATTGTCGCAATCGTTGTGTTCATTGTCATGAAGAAGTTCCTCGGCTTTATGCAGAACATGCGGAAGGAAGCGGAAAAGCCGGCTGAACCGCCAGCACCTCCGGCTCCGTCTAAGGAAGAAGTCCTTTTGACCGAAATCCGCGATTTGCTGAAAAACAAATAATTTTAAGGTTTCAAAAAAATCCCCATGCACAGCATGGGGATTTTTGTGTGTTGATCAAAAAAACTTAGTAGTTTTCTTTTTTGATTTCGAAGTAGCTCTGCGGGTGGTTGCAGACCGGGCAAATGGCCGGAGCCTTTTTACCGATCACAATGTGACCGCAATTGGAGCACTGCCAAATGGCATCGCCGTCACGGGAGAAGACAAGACCTTCTTCGACGTTCTTGAGCAGTTTGCGGTAACGTTCTTCGTGATCTTTTTCGATCTTACCGACCATTTCGAACTTTCTGGCAATTTCGTTGAAGCCTTCTTCACGGGCTTCTTTTGCCATCTGAGCGTACATGTCGGTCCATTCGTAATTTTCGCCATCGGCGGCAGCCTTCAAGTTTGCAGCGGTATCGGGAATTTCACCGCCCATCAAATACTTGAACCAGATCTTTGCATGTTCCTTTTCGTTTGCGGCGGTTTCTTCAAAGATACTAGCAATTTGGACATAGCCTTCTTTGCGGGCCTTGGATGCAAAGTAGGTGTATTTGTTGCGAGCCTGGGATTCGCCTGCGAAAGCGGTCCACAAGTTCTTTTCTGTTTTAGAGCCTTTTAATTCCATAGACTGTCTCCTTAAACCCAAAAGGGGTTCAATTTACTAATCTACAATTATTTTTTTGATAAATGCAACTTACGGAGAACTTTTCCGGCAAGTTCATTTAAAATGTCTGCGGCGTCATCGGAACCGATGGCTTTTTGCAGTGCAAGGCATGTGGGGAACAGTAAAAAGCCGATAAATCCTGAGTAAAGGATGAGAGCGAACAGGGAAGCCTTACGCACGAAATCATATGAAATATTCTCGATTGCAATAGCAACGACGATCATTGCGGCAAAGCTTGCCAGTGCGCGGCCCATGTTCCAAAGAGCGTGTTCCATGCCTTCTGTACCGGTTTGACGAGCCCAGAGGAATACCATGGCGGCAACTTGGAGAATGGCGCCGGCAGCGCCGACGATGGGGATGACGTAAATCCCGAAATCTTCGGCGAAGAAGAGATAGGAAGGAATCGTTAAAAGGAAGATGCCCGTGTTGATGAGAGTCGGAGTCCACATTTTTTCTTTTGCGTAGAAGGAGCGGACAAGGACTGCTTGGAGGCAAAGCCCAAGGCTTGCCGGCAGGTACCAGTGCAAAAGTTTTGCCACATATTCCGTCGTTTCGCGGACAAAAGCACCCCGTTCAAAAAGGATTCTCACCGCTGGGAATGAAAGGGCCCAAATGGTAATCACCGCGGGAACGAGAATGCAGAACATGCGCGAAAGGCTGGACCAGATTTTATTGTTCAATTCGGAAAGCTTGTTTTCTTTTACAAGTCGAGCCATATCCGGGTAACTTGAAACGCCGACGGAAAATCCGAAAACAGCGACCAGCGTGTACATGACGCGGTACGCATAATTCAGGCTTGAAATTCCGCTGGATCCGAAAATGCCGCCGAAGCTTCGAATGATGAATTCAAAGGCGAACATACTGCCGACTCCGAAGGACATGGGAATCATCATTTTTACGTAACGGATGATGTCGGGATGTTTCGGGTCGATGATGAAGTGGTAATGGACTCCGCCGCGGTAAGCTCCGATGGTTTGCAATACGAAAAATCCGATGAACGCGCCGATGGGAACGCCCCATGCAAAACCTTCGAGGCCGTGATTTCTTCCGATGATTCCACCGACGATAATTGCCAAGTTGTAAATGACGCCCGTTAACGAAGGAATGGTGAACTGTTTACGGGTATGTTGCACAGCTACAAGGAAGCTTCCTGCAAAAATAAAGAGCTGTCCCGGTAAAATGATCCTTCCGAAGTACGTTGCACGGTCCAAAATTTCGGTGGGCAAATCCGCTGCCGAAGTAAAAAGGAGAATGAGTTCCTTCATCCATATAAAGGATGGAATGATCAAAACGAGGAAAACAAGTCCGAGCGTATTCAGCACGTTGCTGAAAAATTTCCAAGATCCTTCTTCGTCTTGCTTCGTTTTGTATCCGAAAAAGATGGGGATGAAGACGATGGAAAGGAATCCCGTGCTTACGATGTGATTTAAAATATCCGGGATGAGGAATGCCAAATCCAAAGCATTCTTTTCGGCGGTGACGCCCGCTGCACGGGCAAGGAGCATTTCGCGGAGAATGCCGAGTACACGGCTGGCGAGCATGCTCGCCGCAATGATAAGAGTCGCTTTGTTCATTTGAACGCAATTTTAGAAAAGTTTATAGGGGTAAACTTTTCTTTTAGCGGAAGTTTGCCGTATAAGAGTTTCCATTGGCGGGAAGGACCGTGCGGAATTCACTGGCTTCTCCGTCACTCCAACCGGTGAATGTGCAACCGGAACTTGCTTCAGCGGAAAGCGTTACAGGAATGTTCGGGTAAAGTTCAAGAGTTGTTGCTTTGTATAAGCGGATTCCATCGACGGTAATTATGCCGCAGCCGTTTGCGGAAAGGGTAATGTTTGCACTGGATTCAATGCCGAAATAGTTTTCCATTTCGGAAATGACTTCGCTTGGACGCTTTTGCGCAAATTCTTTGATGACGTTCAGCTGGTTATCCATGTGAGAAGAACTCAGGTGCCAGCGTTCCTGATCGCGGGGGATTTCTGCCTGGATCTCGTTCATAAGGGTTCTGATTTTAGCAAGAACGGTGTCTGCGCTGAATTTGGTTTGTGTAAGGGTTACAAAGCGATTGATGAATCGGTTGCGGAAGGAACTGTTCTTGAGCAAGTTTCGGATAGGAACTGTGAATTCGGTACCGTTGGGATATCCCGATGCGGTAGAATCCAAAGTGAAGGAGAACATGTCCATGGAAGCGTACTGGGATTCTGCGTGGCCGTTGTCAAATCCCCAGTCTAGATCGTAAAGGATCCATCTCCACGGAGTTTCCGGAGAATGGCTTTTCCATTTTTTGAGATTGTTGCCCGGCCAGTCACGGTTTGCAATGAACATTTCGGTTTGAATGTAACTGATGTAATTGTCGATGTCCATGAGGCTTGAAACATAAGCGTAAACGGCGCTATCGGTAAGGTCGTTTGCTTCGATGAATTTTTCGAGCTGGGTATAATCGACGCCGCTTCCCGCTGTGACGGAATTATCTGTTTTGAGCAGATCGATGGAATTTTCGTCGTAACCGTAATTGGTGGTGAAGTAATGTTCGTTCAAACGTTCGCGGATGTTGTAAATGCCGAAGTAATTTCCGTTGATGAAGACGATGGACGGACGGGCTTTTTGGTAATCGACTCCGAGGCCTTTTGTGATGCCCGATCCCAGGCGGTCACGGATATAATCTTGGTAGAAGTTTCCGCCGTTAGCACGGAAGACAATATCTTTGAATTCGGTCAGGTTTGGAAATTCTGGGAAAACTTTGTAGTCGAGTTTGGAATCTCCATATTGCTTGCGGAATTTGAGGGCAAAAGCTTTTTTGTCATTTGCGCGGCTGTAATTGCCAAAAATTTCAAAGCCGACGGTTTTGCTGAAAGCGGGTTTTGCTGCGCCAGGTTCAAAGAAGGTGATTTCGGCGGGGATGGTTTTGTCGAGCCAGTAATTGGCGCCGAAGTGAGGTTCTTCTGCGCTTGCGTTAGGACCTTCCATGTAAATGCCTGTATCCGGATCAAAGAGGGAATTGGAATCGGCTGTGATAAAAGCGACAGCGAGCGTCGGAGCTGTTTCGAATAGATAGGTTCTTGTCGAAATTTCGCTGGGTAAAGCGCCTGTGCGGAATGTGGCGCAACGGATGACCGTGTTTTTGGATACTGCGTATTCGGTAAAAATCGGGCTTGTTTCGGTGGGAAGGTTTCCGCCGAGTTCGCAACGGACGACGCTTGCGGAATCGCTTACAAGGGAAATGGTGAACGGGTCTGTGTAAAATCCGGATTCCGGAAGGTTAAAAACATTGGAAGCCTGTGTTGGGAACGCTTCGTTTGCAATGCCGAGAGGTGTAGGCTTTGCAAAGCCCCAGCCGAGAGCGGTATAGGAGTAGGCTTGCCCTTGGGGAACGTTTGGGTAAATAATGGAATCGCGCAAGGTCCCTGTGGAATCGAAAAGGAAAATGTTTCCGCCACCCTGGGGAAGCTTAAAATTCGTATGGGGAAAGTGACCTTGATTGCGAGCGATGTACGATGTAAAGTGGAACTGTACACGGTTATAGTGATTGCTGACCGCTGAAAACCGTGAACCGTAAATGTTTTTCAGATCGGGGAAAGTAGTTCCTGTCGGAAGTGAAATTTTGTAAGTCGTCGAAGGGTCGCCTGTACCGGTCAGAGTCGTACTCCAACCGAGCCAGTCATCGTAATCCGGTTGGGCGAGTCTCAGTTCCAAAGGTTCGTCTTTGGTAATGTAACCGGTGAGTAACAGCTGGTTTGCGCTTCCCAAATCATGGGTATCCGAAGTGGATGCGGATTCCACGCCTAAAAATACGCAGGCGCTGCTCCAACCGAGTTCAGCGTTATCGACGAGCTGAATCTGTGCAGAAATTTCCCGATGCCCATTTTCTTCCGAAACGAAACCAGAAAATTGCCAAGGCTCTGCAACGCTTTCCCCTGCAACGGGACTGTTTTGGGCATCGCTCCAGCTCCAAGTGCCGTAGCCTAAGAGATCGGTAGAATCGGAAGGCTCTTCAAAATTTGGACGGTCTTTTTTTGAAAAGTAGACGATCAAAAAACTTTGAGGCGGAACGATTACATTTCCAAAATTCCACAGATGGGGTTTGCTTGCAGAATTTGAAAGGGAATAGCCCGAAAGATTGACGGCTGTATCGGCGGGGTTAAAAAGTTCTATCCAGTCGGAACGATCTCCGTCTTCATCTTCGAGGGTTGTATTTTTAGGGTTGATTTCTGTAAAGACGACAGGAGCTGTGCGAAGAAAAGATCCCGAGTCTATTCCATTAGAAGAGCTGGATTCTACTTCGGAAACTTCCTGAAGCTTATCGCTGCAAGCGGCAAGAAATGCGCTCGCTAAGAGGACTGTCAAAGTGTGTTTTGCCCACAAGACCATATAAAACCAACCCAGTTTTAGAAAAATCAGAAAATATCGATGTTCAGCTTGATGCCGTTCTTTTTCACGTCGGAAATCAAGGCGTCTGCGCTTGCGCTAATGCGTTCAAGATGCGCTGAAACTTCACCATTCTTTTGGAGAATGAGCGCTGTGGAATTATCGCTTTCATCGATCTTTGAAAGAACGTTTTGCAATTGATTTTTTGCGCTTTCGGCAGAGCTCTTCAAATGTTCCAATTGGGAAATCAAGTTTTTGCCGTCTGCGGTAACGGAATTCAAATCGGATTTCAGTTTGCTCAAAGAATTTTCGAGCTTGTCTGCGGAAGCGGAAACGTTCGAAAGCAAAGTTTCTACGTCGCTTTTCCAACTTTGAATGTTTTGGTCCGCTGTAGCGGCAAGTCGCTTTCCTTTTTGAACGACGCGGTTTACTTGATCGTGGGTGGACCCGTGTTCAATGGAATCGAGAGTTGCGGTCAAAATTTCAATCACCGATTGGAATTCGGCAAGAGCTTTGTCCAAGTCGGCACGGGCCGTGTTCAAACCTTTATCGAAGAGCGTTTGGAAAATCGTATCCTTGGAAGTGTAAAATTCTTCGGACGTTCCAAGGTCGATTCGGATTTCGCGATTTCCTAGGAACCCTGCGGTTGCAAATGTAAAGCGGGAATCCTTGGGCAAATGGATTGAAGAAATGACTTCGAAATCGACATAGATGCAAGAATCCGTTTTGAGCATTCCGAGAATGCGCCCTTTGGGAAGCCCTCCGATTTTCACATTGTTTCCACTGGCAATAGGACCGACTTCGCTAAAGGCGGCTACATACTGCGTACGTTCGTTATGGGGGCTAAGAGGGTGGTAATAGTACCAGAGCAAGAAGACGATAAAGGCAAGGACTAGAACGCCAAAGAGCATTCGTTTGTTGCCGTACATCGAAATCTTGCTATTCATACGTGGTTCCGGTCAAAAGATCGTTAAAACCGTCATCTTTGAAAAGGCCTTGGGCCTTGTCCTGGATGGCTTTCAACAAATTAGCATTAAATTCCTTTGCTGCATCGACGCCGTTCATTTTCATAAGGGCGTTCATGGCGATGACTTCGGAAATGACGGTCAGGCTTTTACCCGGAGCGACCGGTATCAAAACTTTCGGAACTTTGATTCCGAGAATTTCTTCGTAAGCGTTGGAAAGGCCTGTTCGCTCGTAAGTCATGCCCTGCTGCCAAGGTTGTAATTCAATTACGACTTCGATTTTCTTTTTACGGCGGACGGATTTAATGCCGAACATGGATTTGACATCGATAATGCCGATGCCACGGATTTCCATATGATGTTTGATCAGGGATTCGGAGCGACCGATGACCGTATCGCCTATGCGGGTAATGCGCACGGAATCGTCGGCAACAAGACGGTGGCCGCGTTCCACAAGGTCCAGCACGCATTCGGATTTTCCCACGTTGCTATCGCCGATATAAAGCATGCCTACACCGTACACGTCTACAAGGCTTGCATGAACGGACGTGTAAGGCGCAAAATATTGTTCCAGAAATTTCTGGGTTTCTTTGGCAAAATCGAAAGTGGTCAGTTCCGTTGTCATCAGCGGAACGTTCTGCTTGACGCACATGTTCAAAAGTTCCTGATGCGGCGTCAGGTTGTGCGTTAAAACCCACATGGGAGATCTGAATTCCGAAAGCTTTGCGAAGATATATTCGCGGGCATCGCTGCCGACGCTTTCTAAATAGCTCCATTCCGTTGAACCGATCATTTGGATTTGATCCGGATTATAAACGGAAAGATACCCGGACATGGCAAGTCCAGGTCTGTGGATTCCAATATGGGAAAGATTCGTTTTTAAAGAAGATTCTGGCGTGTGAAGCTTGAGCTTCAGGGACTGCTGGAAGTGTTTAAAAAAATCAAGAACCGGGCACAAGGCTCGGCGCTTGATATCTAGGTTGTCAAAGCAGTGAAATGCCACTATTACTTTTGTGCTGCTGCGGTGACGTCTGCCATCGATTCAGCCTGATGGGCACTCTGCTTTTCGTTGATCTTTTTGAGCTGCACTTTGGCGCGTTCAAAAGCGGTATCGATCGCCTTGCCCATGTTTTCTTCGTCAGCGGTAGCAACAACCGTTGCGCCCTTCACGTTCAAAGAAATTTCCACTTGGCGACTGAGATCGCTAATCTTATCGAGAACGATGGAAGCGGAAGTAATGTTCGGGTAGAATTTTCCGAGAGCGTCCACTGCGTCTTTAAGGGTAGCTTGAAGTGTATCAGAAATAGTGCAATGACGAGCAGCGATTTGAACTTCCATATCGAACCTCCAGTTAAAGGTGAAAAAGAACTTTTGGAGAACTTTGAACGTCCTCCTATCAAAGGATATACATCTTTATTTTCCAAAAGAGAATGATTTTTAAAGAAATTTTTTTCTTTTTTGGCTTCTAATTTGGAATAGCGCCTTTGTGGGCCCTTATTTGACGGCTTTTCTAAGGCGCGCTGGCAAAATTTTCAGTTCTTCGCGGTACTTGGCCACGGTGCGACGGGCTACTTTCATCCCTTGGTTTTCAAGGGCGTCTGCAATGGCTTGGTCGGAAAGCGGTGCGGAACGGTCTTCGTTTGCGACAAGATCCTTGATGGTGTCGAGGATTTTTGCCGATCCGATGGATGTGCCGTCGCTTTGGGTGACGCCCGAACTGAAGAACTGTTTGAGTTCGTAAATGCCGTATGGAGTGTCTACGTATTTGCCGTTCGTTGCGCGGTTGACCGTACTCGGGTCGCGGTTGATTTTGTCTGCGATGTCTTGCAGAATCATCGGTTTTAAATTCTCGGGACCTTTGGCGAAAAAGTCGTGCTGCTTTTCGAGAATCGCATTCATGACAAGTTCGATTGTGCTGTGGCGATTGTCGATGCTTTTAATGAACGTGTTTGCCGCATTGAGCTTTTCGCGCACATATTCCTTGTCTTTTTTGCTTGCATTCGGTTGCTGCAAAATTTGACGGTAGGTTTCGTTGATGTGCAGATGGGGAATATATTCGTGATACATGACCACTTTAAAATTCCCTTTACCGTCTTTGACGACTTCCATGTCGGGAACGATTGCCTGGGTGGGCACGTTGTTGATTTGCGTTCCGGGATGGGGAGAAAGGACCGAAAGATCGTGGACAGCCTTTTGGACTTCTTCTGTGCTTACGTTCAAGGCTTTAGCGATGGTGGCGTAGCGGAGCTCCCGTAAGGCGTCAAAGTGCTTTTCGAGGATTTGGATGGCCAGTGGAGAAAAGTCCGGAATGCGGTAAGCCTGTATCAAGAAACATTCGCGCAGGTCCCGGGCGCCGATTCCTGGAGGCGTGAAGGATTGCAGAACGTGGAAAGCTTCTTGGACGGGGTAAGAGGCGTCTTCGAGTTTTTTCTTGTTTTGCAAAACTTCTTCGACTTCGGCAATATCCGGGTCGCTTTGCTCTTCGCTGTTTTCGTCGGTCAAAAGATCTTTTTCGGCTGGGGCGAGGAATCCGTTATCTCCGATGCAACCGATTAAATATTCCACGATTTTAACGATTTGTGGCGGGCGCTTCCATTCGCGGAGCTGGTTCTTTAAAACTTCCTGCATGCTGAGGCCGCGGGTCGGTTCTGGGCGCAAATCTTCGTCGGGATCTTTACCCCCTAGATCTTTATAAGGCGCTTCGGCATTGCGGAAACCATCTTCCATGTATTGTTCCCAGTCAATGGAATTTTCGGTACCCGGTTCCATTAGATCGTAACTGTTGTCATCACCGTCCACGCCCGAACTTTCGCGAACAGGTTCGTCCAAGGATTCCATGCGGCTGTCGGCGGGTTCGTCCGCTTCGAGGAGAGGGTTCACTTCCAATTCTTGGGAAATGGCCGTTTGGAGTTCGATGGTGTTCATCTGAAGCATTTTGATGGATTGCAGCATCTGCGGGGACAGATTCTGTTCGAGCTTCATGCCTTGTTTTAATTGAATTCCTAAATCCATAAAAGAACTCCCGCTTAATCCAAACGGAACGATTCGCCGAGGTAAATGCGCTTTGCTTCTTCGTTGCTTGCCAAGTAATCGGATGTGCCTTCGGTCAAAACTTGGCTTTTGTACATAATGTAAGCGCGGTCCGTGATGGAAAGGGTTTCGCGCACGTTGTGGTCCGTGATGAGGATTCCCATGCCTTTGTCTTTTAAGCTAGAAATGATGGCTTGGATGTCGGCGACGGCAATGGGGTCGATACCTGCGAAGGGTTCGTCGAGCAGCAAAAAGTCCGGATTTGCGGCAAGGGCGCGGGCGATTTCTAAGCGTCTCCTTTCGCCGCCGGAGCAGCTCATCGATTTGGTTTTTCGGATGTGGGTGATTTTAAATTCTTCGAGCAGTTGTTCCAGACGTTCTTTGCGTTCCTTGCGGCTGTAGCCTTGGGTTTCGAGAATCGCCATGATGTTGTCTTGGACGCTTAGCTTTCTAAAAATCGAAGCTTCTTGCGGAAGGTAGCCCACACCGAGCCTTGCGCGGCGGAACATGGGCTTTTCGGTCATTTCGATGTCGTCAAGAAAGATGTGCCCGGAATCGGGACGGACCATGCCGACGATCATGTAAAAAGATGTCGTTTTACCGGCACCGTTTGGCCCGAGAAGCCCGACGATTTCCCCTTGGGAAACGCTGATGGAAACGTCGTTTACCACTTTGCGTCCGTTATAAATTTTACAGATTTTTTCCGTGCGAATGGTTCTGATGAGGTTTTTCATTTGGTATCCTCTTTTTTCGCAGCGGATTTTTTTCCGCTCTTTTTTTCAATTTTTTTCAAAGAATTTTCGGTGAGCTTTTGGACGGTGGAATCCTTGGCGATTTTTGGCAAAATGTTTTGCTTCGTCAGGTCGGTATAGCGTCCGCTGGCGAGAGTCTTTGTGCCCGCCAGTTTCAAATGCTTGACTTTTCCTTCGTCGAATGCGATGCGGATCGTGTCTCCGGCAGCTTCGTTTCGACCGTCGATTTGTCGTTGTTTTTCCATGATGTGGAAATAGGTGCTTTGGGCGTCTCCCGAAATGAGCGCACCTTTGAGCTTTCCGTTTTTAAAGGAAAGATCTAAGCGACCGCCTTCCATTTGATTTTTGTAATCGGCGAAATCCGCTTCGTAAAAGTAGCCGTGGGCATTCAGGTTCACGTACCGGCGTTTGATTTTATCGTTTTTGAATTCTGCATAGAGCGTGTCGCCGACGGCTTCGGTGAACTGGTCGGGTTTTCCTTTTTTGCCTTTTTCGTGCTGGCGGCCTTTGGCGTTGCGAACCACGAGAGCGCTTTTGAGCGTGCGTTTGTCGCCATCGATGGTGAGGTAAATGGAGTCCCCGGTAAGTTCATAACCTTCCAGGGTGAACTTGGGATTTCCTTTGAGGGCGACCCAATTGTTTTTTTTGTCGAGATATCCCGTGTCGCAGGTGACGATCATATCGCCTTGGGTAATGACGACGTTTCTAAAGGCTTCGGCGAATTCCGTTTCTTGGTTGAAGGTGATGAGCTCCGCCCGAACAGCGGTGGTGTCGATTTTTTTTGAATTTTTTTGCTGTTGGTACTGGTGCAAAAGCGGTTGATCGGTGAGTTTTAAAAATTTGATCTTTTTGTTGTAGACCAGGCTGTTTCCGAAGAATGCGTAGGAGCCTGCGGAATCTTTGGCTTCGACGTAACCTTTGGCGGTGGCGATTTCTGTTCGGCGGGAATATGTGCCGTATTTGGCTTTGATGTAGCCGTCGGGATGTGTAAAAAGAAAGCTCCCTTCGCAGTCCACTTTGTCGAGGTTCTTGTTCCACGTGGCCCGTGATGTGCGGAATGCAATGGAATCGTGGGTAAAGTGAACTTTTCCATTTAAAAGTAAAAAGCCCGCTTTGCGCATGACGGCAAGGCTATCGGCGTGCCGCATAATGAGCGGTGAAGTCTGCGCAAGGGAATTTTGTACGCAGCATCCCAAAAGAACGGCCAGGAGAAGAATGCGAAACGTCACTTTCGGCCTCCCGGATTTTTTTTCGGCACGGGCGGTTGATGGGGAGCGGGAGCGTCTTTTTCGATGTCTTCGTTCTGCTTTTTATCTTCTTCCTTGATGCGCTTTGCCGCGTCTTGGAAGATTCCCGTCACGTCCGAAAGAATGTGCCAATTGTCCATTTTGGCGTCGCTTACAAAGCCTTTTCCCTGGAGAACGTCGCCGTCTTCGCTTACCACTCGCACGTAGCTTTCGGTTTTTACCAGGTTGTCGCGTTTGTTCCACAGCAGGGAATCCGCACGGACGGATGCGCCTTTAGGGGTGAGTGCATAAACGTGTCCGTAAGCGTAAACGTAACTCATTTTGCTGTCGAGAGTGCCGGAATCCGCGCGCAAAAAGGCGGAGCGTTCGCCAAGGGAATCGAAAATATCGACAAGGATTGGCTTGGCAAAAATTTTTTCGGTTCCGCCCCAGCGCTCTAAGTAGGCCGTTTTCACCTTCCACGAAAGCTTTTCATTTTCGTAGTAATCAAGAAGGGTTGTATCGGTAAAAAGCATCATTGGACGTTCCACGGGCTCTGCGTTGGGCGGTGGAACGTCTTCGTCGGGATCGTCGCAGGCAACTGTCAAGACTGCCAAAAAAAGGCAGATGCCCAGGCTGAGCGTCCGCTTCCAAATTTTAGTACAGTCAAGCAAAAAGTATGCCATTTGTAAATAAAGATACTATAAAAGGACCTTGGGAGGGGAAGAAAAAAGGGTAAATTTGCCTAGAATGCGAAAATTTTGGATATATTTATAGAAAATTATACGGAGTTTTTATGGAATTAAAATGGTGCAATCCCGAAGTTGAGTTCGATCGTCTCGTTTTGGCTATCGATATCGGCGGTACGAATACGAATTTGGCGCTTGTTGCTTGCAAAGAAGGCAAGTTCACCCTGGTTCTGAAGGCGGACTATGCTTCCGGAAAGATCAACGGACTTGAAGAACCGATTGCGGAAACTTTGAAGATCGCGGCTGAAAAACGTGCCGATTTGAAGCCGAGCCACTGCTGCATTAGCGCGGCTGGCCCTGTTGCGGATAACCGCTGCGTGATGA
>JAGDBD010000057.1 GCA_017959225.1 Fibrobacter sp.
AAACGCTTTGCTTTCTTCTTCAACGCCGCGTTCGTGCAAAAGTTCATAAAGGAACCTTGCCGAATGCCCAGGAGCAAGGATAATATTGTCAACGTTTTGCCAAACGCCGTTGAACTTGGCACGGGAAATGCTATTCCCGGAAATTTCGAAATCTTCAAGGGCGGTGTGAAAATGAACTTCTCCACCGAGAGAAAGAAATTCCTTGCGAAGCGTGCGGAGCAGCGGAACCAAACGGTCCGTTCCGATATGAGGCTTGGCAAAAGTCAGCACTTCGCTTGAAATTCCAAAGTGCACCATGTCGGCAAGGACGGCGCTTGAAAATACATTACGGGAACGTGTATTCAATTTACCGTCGGAATAAGCGCCCGCTCCGCCTTCTCCAAAAAGGACGTTTGAATGGGGATTGAACTTGCGGTCTACCGTAAAACGGTGAATGTCTCCAAAACGCTCTTCGACCGGGCTTCCTTGCTCGTAAAGATGTACGTTAAAGCCTTTTCGCTGCAAAGAAAGGGCAGCCCAAAGCCCAGCAGGGCCAGCCCCGACGACCGTGACTTGTTTCGACAGCGGTACGGAATCTTTGAATGGATCACTATCTAAAGTTTCTGCTTTTTCTGTTGCAGGAACAAGCCAGTGTGTGGGATGTAAACGCTTTGCCGTTTCAAAACGGACGTTGTAACTCCAGTGGGGAGCTCCGCGTTTGCGAGAGTCTAGTGCAAAACGTTCCACTTCCAAATTTAAAATGGCGTCTTCGTGAAGACCGGTGGCATGGGCAAGCGCCGGTAAAATATCACCTTTCTTTTCGAGCGGAATGGAAAGTTCTCTAAAATGGTAAGCGTTTAATGGCATGAACCCCTAATTTAGAAAATTAGGCGGAGGGAAGCTTTGTTGTAAGTAAAAAAGGCTGGCTCGTATGGACCAACCTTTGAACCTTTTTTACTGTTTTCCAAGAGAGAGGTCGCTTCAGCAGGTGGTGAATGCAGTCAATTCGGCCGCTAGAAAAGGAAAACTGAGTGGAAATGATAAATGAATTACAAAATCGACCTGGAAGATGCTTCCTTCCCAAGCACGGCGCGGGCGAGCTGGTCGGCGCACGATGTGGGCTTCCCGCCGCAGGTGTTGCCCAGGAGCTTTGCCGTGCAAACGCCTTTGGTCTTAAATATAGAATGTCCTGGTGCAGGGAGCCTACTACAACTCGAACTTTACGCCGGCAACAAATCCGCCAGCCTGACCAACGCCGAGTTCAAAAAAGAAAGAAATGTCGTCTCCAAATTCAAACCCGACAAGGGATGCTTGCCATATCGCTTCTGTCTCAAACTTGTCGCTGTTGAAGCCAAATGTAGGGCCGATTGCCAATAGTGAATAGAAACGAAAATCGGATTTGTGAATCCAATTCAATTTAGCCTTGGGCATGAGTGTTATGGAATGATAGTTATAACCAGAACCGGTGTATGAATATGTCAATATCCCGCCGATTTCTAAGTTTTCCCACAGCTCATATCCGTATGCCACATTGAACGAACTCAATGTCAAAAGATTAACATCGTCCTTTTCGTTTTCCGCACTAAATGAATCTGCAATGGCGTTCCCTGCGACGATGCTTCCTCCAGTCATGTTGAAAACACCGTAGCTGAAACTTACGTTATGATCGACGCTTTCTCTGGCAAATAAAGCTGTAGCGGCGAATATCAGGCTGAATAGAAACTGTTTGCGCATACGATGTTCTTTCTTCTTTTGCAGAATAACAGTTGGCTTGAAAAACGGGCTACCCGTTTTTAGAGCAAATTTGATTTTTGCACAATCCCTTAAAGATTGCAGTGGAATGTATCCGAAATTTCTGAACGGTTTCCTTTAGAGTCTTCTACAAGGATTCTGTACCGGCGTTTTCCTTTGAGCATGGGAAGGCTTGCGGAGGGGACGTCGGTCGTGTGTTCCGTCTTGTATGCGGGCATCCCGTCTACAAATTCTTCGACAACGACTTTGCTATTATGCGTGCCAACGAGGCTGTAACGGATTTCGCACTGGTCTGCGCTTGCTCCGATAATGCTGAGCTTTGGCGGAAAAGAAACGGGAATGGTGTCGTGGAGGGTTTTCTTTTGGGATTTCAGAGTGACCACGGCGAATTCTTCCGTCCATTTCAAATCGGGATTTTGCGGAGAAATGGTAAAGCTTGCGTGTCCATTTGCTTCTGCGGAATTTAAGTTCGGAGAAGTGATGCTTCCGAGGCTGACTGTCACCGTTGCATTCGAATCTTCGCTGAAGAAGTCGGCGTCGATCGTTAAACCGTTAATGCTGTTCATGGAAACGGCACGGTCTTTTCGAATGCGTACAAATGCACTGTCGTCGTTGGAAGTTTTTTGGGTATATTCCACATTCGCTTCGTGGCAAAGAACTTCGGCGTTTCCCTTGGAACATTTGACGCGGATTCGCTTGGAACCGAAAGATTCGGCGTCCCAGGTCACCGGAACATCAAAAGTTCCGCTGTCCGAAAGAGCTGCTTCGATTCCGCTTACGCGGACTTGGACGGAATCCGAACATTTTCCGGCAACGTGGACTTCGGGTGAAGTGACAAAGGAAGGGATTGCTTGGAACTTGCAAGGATTTTGAATGCGGAGGCTTTCCGTGACAAGTTCTTCGGCACGTTTTTCCAAATTTTCAGCGGAAAATGTGTGGTTCGCTTTTTCTTTTGAAATTTCTTTGGCAAGGCTCTTGCTTCCGGCGAGGCTCGTTTTGAATTTGCGCATGGGCTTTCCTCTTTCCTGTACAAGGGTTTCGCCGGCGTTGAGTTCAATGGACTGCCCGCTTGAATCCGTGACGAGCATTTTTCCGGTTTCTAACGAGACGATCGTTCCCGAAGAAGAACCTTCGATAAAACCGTTCGTTCCGCGGATGGCAGCCGTTGCCGTTCCCGTTTTGAACTGGAATTGATTGTCTGCTTTTTGTTTTTGTACATCGAAAAAGACGCGTCCCGTGCGGATTTCCACCGTTTTAGTGGATCCTTTTTGCTGGTTGACCGCATTTTCAAAAAGAATGGTCGTATTTTCTTCGATAGTAATGGAGCTTCCGTCGGAAAGGGCGATGCCTGCTTCGCTTTCCACAAGGGTGCGGATCAGGTCCTGTTCGCGGACTTTTAAACCGATGCGGAGAGGATTCCAGTTGGTTTTTGCCTTTTTTTGCACGGTGACTTCGCCAAGGGTGTAGCGGACTTTGCCTACCGAGCTAGAATTACTTGCAGCGAACGCGGGAACGAGCAAAAGACTCCCGACAATTACGGTTCGTGCCAAAAAAAAGTTTATCGGAGAAAGGAATCCTTTCAAAATCTCCTCCTGGAAGGCATTGGCAGATTCGTTTCGAATATAGATTTTTATCTTTAAAGTTGTTTTATCAATCATTGAAAGAGGTGATAATGGATACAGAAAATCTCGAACCGACCATCGAATACACCGACGAAGAAACCGGTGAACTCGTCATCAAGGAACTTGCCAAGGAATATCTGAGCAAGGGAGCTTGGTCCACGGTGATGTTCCTGTACCAAGATCGCAACGCCAAAACGGGCGAATTCGGCGAACCGAAGGTGTCTATCCGCCGCTACCAGAAGCAGCAGGGCGTGTTCAAACAGAGAAGCAAGTTCAACATCTCGAACAAGGAACAGGCGAAGTCGATCATCTCTGTCTTAAAGAAGTGGTACGAACTCTAATATGAAAAAGGAATCTCGATTACCGGATTTTCAGGTGAACTTCCTTGCCGAAAAGGAAGGGGACGAATTCCCGTGGAAGGACCGTCTTTTGCCTCTTGCCCGCAAGGTTTTGATCGAAGAAGGGCATCCGGAAAATGTCAACATCGTCATGTGCTCCGACCAGATGGTTCGAGAATTGAACCACCAGTATCGCAAGCTTGACAAGGTGACGGATGTTTTAAGCTTTGAATGGCACGAAGACTACCTGCTCGGCGAAATCTATATTGCACACGACCAAGTCAAACGCCAGGCTCCGAAGTTCGGCAATACGTTCTACATGGAACTCAAACGCATGATCGTGCACGGCCTTTTGCACCTTTCGGGCTATGACCATCACACGGTCCCGGAACGGGTCGTCATGCGTCGTCGCGAGCGCGAAATTCTCGGAATCGATCCATACCGCCACGGTAAAAAGAACGCTTCTGCTACGGCAAAAAATGCCAAAACGGAAAAGCCCGCTAAGAAGCAGAGGAAGGTCTGATGCCCGAATTTCCGTGGGTAGAAAATGCCACTCCATATATCGTTTTAGCGATACTTTTGCTTATCCTTTCGGGAATCTTTTCCCTGATAAAAATCGTCTTTTTAGCCCTTTCGGTGACAACGGAAAGCGAAGAAGATGAAAAACTGGTGAAAAAGGTAAACGATTTCGTTGACGCTCCGGGTTTTAACGAAACGATTTCGATTGCGCGTACCGTTTTGAATGTGACGGCTGCTGTTCTCGGATTTGTTGCGACTTACGTGCTGACGGAACGTTTTTATGGAAATCTGGAACTGGGCATCGCGCTGTATGTTTTGCTTGCTGGATTTGTAGAATATTTGGTGGTGGTTCTTGTGCCGAACATGTTCGGAGCCGTGAAACCCGAAACCTTTTCCCATATTCTTTTGCCGATTTACAAGTATATCCGTTTGCCTTTTGTGCTCGAAGCGAAACTGGCGAACATCCTCTATTTGAAGGTTCACAAGGCTCTCGGTTACGATTCCAAGTTGAGCTTTCTTTCCGAAGATAAACGGGACGCTTTGCAGTCGGATTTAAATTCGGACATGTCGGATGAAGACGAGGACGCCCTCGACGAAGACGAACGTCAGATGGTGCTGAACATTTTCGACTTTGTGGAAACTCCGGTGCGCGAAATCATGACGCCTCGAGTAGACATGGTGGCAATCGATATTACGGCCTCTCTTGCCGAAACGATCCAGGTTTTGAATGAGGAACGCCATTCCCGCGTTCCGGTTTACCGCGAATCGGTGGATAATATCATCGGGGTGTTATCGGCCCGGGACTTCCTTGAATGGTATACGGAACATGGCAAGGAACCTTTTGACCTTCAGTCGCTTTTGAACCCGGTGGTCTTTGTTCCCCAGCAAAAGAAAATCGACGATCTTTTGCGGGAATTGCGGGAAAATGGAAATCAGCTTGCGATCGTTGTCGATGAATATGGCGGTGTCGCGGGCCTTGTCACTGTAGAAGACATCGTGGAAGAAATCGTCGGCGAAATCAAGGACGAAGACGATTTGGAAGATGACGCGATGATCCAGAAGCTTAAAGATGGACGCTACATTTTCAATCCGTTGATTACGCTTTCGGATTTTGAAGATGCGACGGGAATTGAGCTTAAGGAACCGGAAGGCATCCGTGTGGAAACCGTTTCGGGACTCATTTTGGCAAAGCTCGGCACGATTCCTTCGGCAGGCGCAGAAGTGGAAATGAGTGGCCACAAGTTCCGGGTTTTGAAAATGGAAGGAACCCGGATGACCAAGGCCATGTTCATTCCTCCCGACAAATTGACCCGCAAAATACAGACAATTTCGAAATAGTCAAGGCTTTTTCGAATAAATAATCCGCCCGAATGGATTACTTTGAAAAATTCGACGAAAACGTCGGATTTTTCTTGTTTTTTAAAACAAAAAAGGGGTTTGGAAGACGAAAATAAGTATCCAGAAATTATCAATTTTCCTATATTTGGGACGCTGTTAAAATCGATTAAAGCAAAAAGGAGAATCTTTATGATTCAGAATGAAGCTTGGGAAGGCTTTGAAGGTCGCATTTGGAAGGACGAAATCAATGTCCGCGACTTTATCCAGAAAAACTACAAACCCTACGACGGAGATGCTTCTTTCCTCGCAGGTCCTACAGACGCCACAAATCAGCTCTGGAATGCTCTCCAGAAGCTTCAGAAGGAAGAGCGTGCAAAGGGTGGCGTGCTCGACATGGATACGGAAATCGTTTCCTCGATTACATCGCACGAACCGGGTTATCTCAACAAGGATTTGGAACAGGTTGTCGGCCTTCAGACTGATAAGCCGCTGAAGCGTGCCTTTATGCCGTTTGGCGGTATCCGCATGGCTGAAGAAGCTTGCACCACCTACGGTTATACCCCGTCTCCGAAGATCCACGAAATTTTCACGAAGTATCATAAGACTCACAACGACGGCGTTTTCGATGTGTATACTCCGGAAATGAAGCTCGCCCGTCACAGCCACATTGTGACCGGCCTTCCGGATACTTATGGCCGTGGCCGTATCGTCGGTGACTATCGCCGCGTGGCTCTTTACGGTATCGACTTCCTCATCGCCAAGAAGGAAGAAGATAAGGCAAATTGCGGCGATGGCACGATGACCGATGACGTCATCCGTCTCCGCGAAGAAATTTCCATGCAGATCAAGGCCCTCAAGCAGTTGAAGGTCATGGCTGCTTCTTACGGCTATGATATTTCGAAGCCGGCAAAGAATGCGAAGGAAGCCGTTCAGTGGCTCTACTTCGGTTACCTTGGCGCTATCAAGACCCAGAACGGTGCAGCTATGTCCGTGGGCCGCGTCTCTACGTTCCTCGACATTTACATGGAACGCGATCTCGCTAAGGGTCTCATCACCGAACAGCAGGCTCAGGAACTCATCGACCACTTGGTCATGAAGTGCCGTATGGTCAAGTTCGCCCGTATCCCGTCTTACAATGCGCTCTTCTCGGGTGA
>JAGDBD010000058.1 GCA_017959225.1 Fibrobacter sp.
AATTTGTTACGTGTTGAAAATTCAATGTTTAATTGATAAATTCCACTTTGGAATATTCGGAATTGGTTGTAAAATTGTTCTCAAAATATAAAACCGAAACGAAAAGTTTCGGTTTTGGCTTGGGACGAATGTTCAAGAATGCTCAAATTAGACGCCGTAGCAGTCTCGGGTATTTTTTCTGACTGCATCCATGAGATCTTCAAAGGGGACGCCTTGGACTTCGGCAAGGACTTTTCCAATATCCGGAATCATGCCGGCGTGGCTCACTTTGCCGCGGTGCGGAACCGGGGCGAGGTAGGGCGAATCCGTTTCGAGCAAGAGCCTTTCCAGAGGCACGTGACTTGCCGCTTTGCGGACGTCGCCTGCATTTTTGAACGTGAGAATTCCTGTAAAACCGATGTATACGCGGCAGGGGAGTTTAAGGACTTCATCGACAAAGCGTGTGCTGGTCGTGCAACTGTGCACATGCAGAGTCGCTCCCTGCAAATTCGCATTTTTTAAAACGTCCAGGGAATCTTCGTCCGCATCGCGCAGGTGCAGTACAAAGGTTTTGCGAAAAGGAAGCCCGATTTCCAATTGGCGTTCAAAAACTTTGCGCTGCGTTTCGTGGCTTGCGCATTCGTAATGGTATTCAAATCCCAATTCTCCGATGCCCACCGTTTTCGGGAGAGCCCAAAGCTTTAGAAGTTCCTGCTCAATTTGATCGTTGTAAGAATCGGCGCAAAGAGGGTGAATTCCAAAAGTCGCATAAACGTTTGGAAATTTTTGAATCATGCGCTTTGCGTAATCAAAGGACGGCTCTTCACAAGCGACGTGAATGAGGGCATCGGGTTTTGGATCGACGGAATTCCACCAGGATTCCAGATCCACGCCGGACCTTTCCGTATAAGAGTCCATGTGGCAGTGGGAATCGACGAAATTCATTTGTATTCGATCTCGATGATGCTGTATTCGATAGTGCCACGGGGAACCGTAATGGGGACGACTTCCCCCTGCTTTTTGCCGATCAAAGCTTGGCCTACCGGAGAACTGACGCTGATTTTTCCTTGGAGCGGATCGATTTCCTGGACTCCCACAAGGGTGTAAACGCGTTTCTTTTTGGTTTTTCGATCTTCGAGGGTGACCGTTGCACCGAAACGAATGGAACCGTCTGCAGGAGCTTCGGTTGATACGACTTTGGCGTGATCAAGAATTTTATCGAGTTGGCGCAAGCGACGGTCGATGTCGCGGAGGCGCATTTTTCCATAAGTGTATGCCGCGTTTTCGGAGCGGTCTCCTTCTGCGGCGGCAGCGCCGACCTGGCGCTGCATTTCGGGACGTTCCACAAACTTGAGGCGTTTCCACTCCTCCATCAGCTTGTCGAAACCTTCTTTTGAAATTGGATCGGACATGTTTCTTAATATAGAAATTTCTAAATTGTGGAACGTATGCAGACCGTATTCCAATTCTCCGGCCTTTCCTATACCTATCCGAAATCCAATTCCTTGGCTCTGGATGGGGTGAACCTTTCCCTTGAATCGGGAGATTCCCTTGCGCTCCTTGGACCGAACGGCGCCGGTAAAACGACGCTTCTCCGCATTTTGTGCGGTCGCCTTGCGGTGAATTCAAACGCGCTTTCCATCGCGGAAGAATTCAAAAATCCGGAAGGAACTTTGGACCTTTCCAAGTGTGGCATTCTGCTGGAAAATCCGGGAACTTATCCCAGGCTTTCCATTGCGGAATATCTCAAATTCTTCGCTTCCTTTTACGATGTGAAGGATGTGGATTTACAAATTGAAAAGCTCGCCAAACGTTTGGAACTTCCGGACGTTTCCACGGCGATGGGCGCTCTTTCTCAAGGGACGCGGCAAAAAGTGCAAATCGCACGTGCGCTGGTACACCGCCCGAGGCTTTTGCTTTTGGACGAACCTGTGGCCAATTTGGACCCGGGAGCTAGAGAAGCGGTTTGGGAACTTTTGGCCGATTGGAAAAAGGAAGACGGCGGAACGTTGCTAGTGAGTTCCCATATTCTTTCGGAAATGGAACAGGTGGCAACGTCTTACGCGATTCTTTACAAAGGAAAGATTTTACGTTCCGAAAAAATGAGCGAACTTCGGACGGATGAATTTATTCTGCACGTTCAGCTCCCCGAAGGAGTTTCCCCGGAAGCTTTTAAAAACGGCTTCCCGGCAGATGCAAAAATTACCCATGTGGAATCGGGCAAAGCCTCCCTTGAATCGGTTTACCGCGGAGCGATCCAGGCTGCGGAAGGAGATTTCGGCAAATGAAAAATGCAACTTGGAAAATTGCCCGTCATGAACTGGGAATGATCCTTCGGGAACCCAAATTTTTGATTCCCTTTTTTATTCCGCCCATTCTTTTGATAGTGTCCCAGCTGGTACTTCTTCCGGGTGAAGACGATCCCTGGGTGTTTACACGGATGATGTTGAATTGCGCCCTTTTGATCGCTCCCATGGTCGCTCCTTTGGCGGCTGATAGCTTTGCTGGGGAAAGGGAAAGAGGTTCTTTGGAACTGTTGATGCTTTTGCCTGTAAAACCTTCGTCTATTTTCTACGGGAAGCTTTTAGCGTTGATTCCGCTGCCGATCGTGTTTATGTTTGTTGCGGAAAGTTCCTATGTGGTTGCGACCGGCTTCTGGGATTTTGCCGTTTATGCGAAGTCTGTGCTGCTGGGGATTTTAATGAGCTTTGTGTTTACAGGAATTGCGCTATTCATTTCGCTTCGCGTGAAGACGGCTCGTGCCACGAACCAGATTGCCCATTTGTTCATTTTTTTACTGCTGATTTTGGGGAATGTTTTTGCCCGGGCTTATTATTCCTATGCCTTGGTGCCTTTGTTTTTGACGGTTGCGGTTGTGTGCGCTTTTGCCGCAGTGTCTGCGATGTCGTCGAAAACTTTTAGGCTGAAGTGACAGGATTGCTTCCACTTCGCGTTGCTCGTGGCAGGCAGCTTCGCTCGTGGATTGCTTCCACTTCGCGCTGCTCGTGGCAGGCTGCTTCGCTCGCAGGATTGCCGCGCTTCGCTCGCAATGAAATTGCTTCCACTTCGCGTTGCTCGTGGCAGGCAGCTTCGCTCGTGGATTGCTTCGCTTCGCTCGCAATGAAATTGCTTTTTTGATTTTTTTTCGTTAGATTATGAAGGAGGGGTTTGGTTGCTTTGAAGTGAGGCGTATATGAATACGATTCCAGGATACTGGTATATTGTACCGGCGGCGGCCTTGTTTGCGCTTGCTATGGCTCTGTATTTTTACCGCTTTATGAAAAAGCAGCCCGATGGCAACGACCGGATGAGGGAAATCGCAAGCTATGTCCGGGAAGGTGCTTTTGCTTATCTAAAACAGCAATACAAAACCGTTTCGATCGTTTTTGTTGTTCTTTTTGTCATTTTTGTCGTTTTAGCGATTTTGAAGATTCAAAATCCGTTTGTTCCCATTGCATTTTTGACCGGCGGATTTTTTAGCGGCCTCTGCGGATTTTTGGGAATGAAAACCGCGACTTTTGCAAGTTCTCGCACTGCCCAGGGTGCCATTTCGAGTTTAAACCGAGGGCTTGTCATTGCTTTTCGCAGTGGAGCTGTCATGGGGCTTGTTGTTGTCGGCTTTGGACTTCTCGATATTTCTGCTTGGTTTTTTGCGCTGAATTACATTTATGACAATCACATTTGGGGCTTTGGTGCAGACGCTCACACGAAAGCGGTGGAAATCACAACGACTATGCTCACCTTTGGAATGGGAGCTTCTTTACAGGCTCTTTTCGCACGTGTGGGCGGCGGAATTTACACCAAAGCCGCTGACGTAGGCGCAGACCTCGTGGGAAAAGTGGAAGCCGGAATCCCGGAAGATGATCCGCGAAATCCTGCGACGATTGCGGACAATGTAGGGGATAACGTGGGGGACGTGGCCGGCATGGGCGCGGACCTTTATGAATCCTACTGCGGATCGATTCTTGCTACCGCAGCTCTTGGCGCCGCTTTGCCCGGAGGATTAAAATATGTGATTGCGCCGATGATTGTCGCCGCCATTGGAATCATCCTTTCTGTTGCAGGAATTTTTATGGTCCGCACCAAGGAAAATGCAAGCGTTAAAAGTCTTTTGCATTCCTTGCTCACAGGAACTTTAGGATCTTCCGTTTTGATTTTGTTTGCGCTCCTTGCGCTTGTCAATTTGGGATTTATTTCTCTCGGAATTTTTGGATCGGTGCTTTCGGGCTTAATCGCAGGAGTTCTCATTGGGCAGTTTACAGAGTATTACACTTCCGATGCGTACAAGCCTACAAGGGAAATTGCGGAACAGGCGAAAATGGGCCCTGCGACTGCGATTATTGACGGAATTTCGGTGGGCATGTTTTCGACTGCGTTCCCCGTGGTCACGATTGTCATTGGAATTATAGCAGCATTTACTTGTGCGGGCGGATTCCAGAACATGGCCATGGGACTTTACGGCATCGGGTTTGCAGCTGTCGGAATGCTCAGTACGCTAGGAATTACACTTGCGTCGGATGCTTTTGGACCGATTGCGGATAACGCTGGCGGCAATGCGGAAATGGCTGGCCTTGAAAAAACGGTGCGCGGACGTACCGATCAGCTGGACATGCTTGGAAATACCACTGCGGCTACGGGCAAAGGCTTTGCTATAGGTTCTGCAGCGCTCACCGCCATGGCGCTCCTTGCGTCTTATGTGGAAGAAATCAAAATTTGGCTTGGAAACTTGGCGGATTCCGCAAATGGAATCTTGCAGGTGGGAAGTGTTACTTTTGCTCGTCGCGCAGAAAACTTGGTAGAAGCTTTGGCAAATATTCCGGGTGTTAAAATTTTGGATGGAGGCGCTCGCGCGGTTTCGGAAAATGGAGACTTGGTAGGCCTTGTGGCAGGCAATGCCAATTATGCGGACTTTATGCAGGTTTTCCATTTGAACTTGATGAATCCGATGCTTCTGGGTGGGCTTTTTATCGGTGCGATGATGGCCTTTTTGTTCTGTGCTTTGACGATTAAAGCGGTAGGGCGCGCCGCCAGTGCAATGGTAAAGGAAGTGCGTCGGCAGTTCAAAGAAATCCCGGGACTTATGGAAGGGACGGCAACTCCGGAATATGCCCGTTGCGTTGCGATTTCTACAAAAGGCGCGCAACGTGAAATGATCTTGCCGTCGATTTTGGCGGTGATTGTCCCGGTGGCTGTGGGGCTTACAATGGGTGTTGCTGGAGTTTTTGGACTTCTCGTGGGTGGACTTGGCTGCGGATTTTCTTTAGCGACCATGTTAAATAACGCAGGTGGAGCTTGGGACAACGCGAAGAAGTTCGTGGAAAAGGGCAACTTTGGCGGTAAAGGTTCCGATACCCATAAAGCGGCTGTGGTCGGCGACACGGTGGGCGATCCGTTTAAAGATACCGCGGGGCCGTCATTAAACATTTTGATCAAGCTGATGACCATGGTAAGCGTGGTTTTTGCGGGAGTCGTCGTTCGCTATGGGGGAGTCTTTTTCTAAATTCCAGAAAAACCAATTTTCAACTGGAAGATAGGTATGAAAAAAATTTTACTTCTTTTATCCGCATTCTTTTTTGTTGTTGCATGCCAAAATGAAGATTCCTCGAAAAAGGGGGATCAGTCTCTTGAAAAAATCAAAGATGCTGGTGAATTTGTTTTAGGCTTGGACGATTCCTTTCCGCCGATGGGATTTCGAAACAAGGACAATGAAATTGTCGGTTTTGACATTGATCTCGCTTCGGAAGTTTGCTCCCGCTTAGGTGTAAAGCTTCGCTTGCAGCCCATTTCTTGGGACGCCAAGGAACAGGAACTGAATACGGGTAAAATCGATTGCATTTGGAACGGCCTTTCGGTAGACAGCTCCCGTGCTGCAGCCATGAATCTTTCTTCGCCATACTTGAACAATCGAATGATTTTCACGGTCAAGGATTCCGCACTGCTGACCCTTGCGTCTCTTGCCGGCAAAAAGATCGCCGTTCAGAACGGTTCCACGGCGCAAAAAATCCTCGAAGCCTCTGACGTGGGCAAAGCCGCCGCAGAAATTCTTCCCTTTGACGATAACCAGACTGCTCTTCTCGATTTGGACAAGGGCGGCGTGGACGCGGTCTTCTTGGATGAAATCGTCGCCAAGTACTGGATCACTTCCAACGAAAAGAACTTCTTTGTTTTGAACGAAGGCCTTTCGGATGAAGTCTACGCAGTGGCATTCCGCAAAAAAGATCAGAAGCTTCGCGACGCGGTCGATAACATTCTCGTTTCGATGAAAGCCGACGGCAAGTTTGCTGAAATTTCTGAAAAGTGGTTCGGCAAGTGATTTCGGATTTGGAAAATTTGCTCCCGATTCTTGCAGAGGGCTTTGGAACGACCCTTGCGATTTTCGGACTCACCCTTTTGTTTTCGATTCCCTTAGGACTTTTGGTCGCAGTCCTTAAAATGTCTAGATACCGGATTATTCGGTATCCGGTGTCGTTTTACATTTCCGTGATGCGCGGAACGCCTTTGCTTTTGCAGATCGTGGCGATTTACTTTGGATCGTATTACCTTTCGCAGTCGACGGGGGCAGGGTTTTCTTTTGACCGTTTCCCGGCGGTGATCGTTGCGTTTTCGGTGAATTATGCGGCTTATTTCGCCGAAATTTTCCGAGGCGGAATCGAATCCATTCCCAAGGGACAATATGAAGCGGCGACGATGCTCGGGCTTACCAAGTCCCAGACTTTTTTCCGCATCATTTTGCCGCAGGTTTTAAAACGGGTCGTTCCGGCGAGTGCGAACGAAGTGATTACTCTTGTCAAAGACACTTCCCTTGCGCAGGTGATCGCTGTGACTGAACTTTTTGCCTTGGCCAAAAAACAGCAGGCCGCCTACGCGAGCATCTTCCCGCTGTTTGTCGCGGGCATTTTCTATTACGTCGCCAATTTGATCCTTTCTGTGTTCTTCAGTTATTTGGAACGCAAGTTGAACTATTACCGGTAGAACGATGGAAGATCCCATTCTCGAAGTCAAACATTTAAAAAAGTCCTTTTTCGACTCCAAAAAGAATCGAGAAATCCAAGTGCTGAAGGATATTTCTTTTGGCATGAATCAGGGCGATGTCCTTTCGATTATCGGGCCTTCGGGCTCCGGAAAGTCTACGCTTCTCCGCTGCATTGCCCAGCTTGAAACGTTGGACGCGGGGGAAGTACGCGTTTGCGGAAAAAATTTGATCGTTCCGGGTTCAAATCCCATTCGGTATGCTTCCAAGGAAGACCTGACGAAAATCCGCCTTTCGACAGGACTTGTGTTCCAGAACTTTAACCTGTTCCCTCATTTGACCGTTTTGCAGAACGTGACTCTTGCTCCCATTCGCGTTTTAAAGCAGGACCGGTATCACGCCCGTATTCGAGCGATGCGGCTTTTGAAACGGATGGGGCTTGAATCCAAAGCGAGAGCTTATCCGTGCGAACTTTCGGGCGGCCAACAGCAGCGGGTTTCGATTGCGCGTGCCCTTGCGATGAATCCGAAGGTTTTGTTCTTTGACGAACCGACGAGCGCTCTCGATCCGGAACTCACCGGTGAAATTTTGAAAGTCATCAAGTCCCTAGCAGAAGAAGAAATGACGATGGTCATTGTGACCCACGAAATGGCTTTTGCAAGAGACGTTGCAAACCAGGTGATTTTTATGGACGGAGGTGTAATCGTGGAACACGGAACTCCGGACTATGTATTTGGAAAGTCGAATAACGATCGCTTGTGTTCGTTCCTTTCCCGTTTCGCACAAAGTAACGATTGACGGTTGGAGGTCCAAGAATATGCATGTTGCCATGGAAGAAATTCCGAATTTTATTGAATACACAAAGGAATTTCGCGTTGACGAAACGATGATCGATCAGAATCATCATTTGAACAACGTGGTGTGCGTGGAATGGATCCAGGACATTGCCGTGGAACATTCCGATGTGACTGGCGGAACGGCCCGTATGCGGGAACTGGGCTGCGCCTGGATGATTCGTACGCAGCATGTGGAATACAAAGCTCAGGCTTTCCTCGGAGACGAAATCGTTGGAACGACTTGGGTTCCGGAATATTCCAAGGTTTCTACCAATCGTCATTCCAAGTTTGTGCGCAAGTCCGATGGCAAGGAAATTTTTTCGTCGGTCACCACGTGGGTCCTTGTGGATGTAAAACGGGGCCGTCCCATTGCGATTCCGGAAGATTTGAAGGATTATTTCCGCAATAAGTAAAGTTCGCAGCAACTGTACTTGAGATCCCGTTAGGCTTTTTTCACTCCTGCGGGATATTTTTAATAAAAAATGTGACTTTTGTTCCCGTTTTTGACTATGTTGCAAAAGTCCCTTATAGGAGAATTTAATATGCAGAATTATTTCGATCTCACAGGTCATGTCGCTCTCGTTACCGGTTGCTCTACAGGTCTTGGTGTTCAAATGGCGAAAGCCCTTGCGAATCAAGGGGCAAAGATCGTTGCCCTGGCGCGTCGTAAAGATAAAATCGAAGCGGTGGCAAAAGAAATCGCAGAAACTTATGGCGTGGAAACCTTGGCTGTCCAGTGCGATATTACGGTGACGGAACAGGTCGAAGCAGCTGTCGATGAAGTTCTCCAGAAGTTCGGACGCATTGACGTTTTGATCAACAATGCCGGTACGGGTGCCGTGGCTCCGGCGGAAGATATTACCGATGAACAGTTCAACGGTGAAATGAACGTGGACTTGGGCGGAACTTTTAAAGTGGCCCGTGCTGTTGCCAAAAAGGCGATGCTCCCGGCCAAGTATGGTCGAATCATCAATATTGCTTCTATGTACGGCCTTGTGGGTAACAAGATTTGCGGCTCCGCTCCGTATCATGCGGCGAAGGGTGGCGTGGTGAACTTGACCCGCGCGCTTGCCGCGGAATGGGGCAGCAAGGGCATTACCGTAAACTCGATTTGCCCGGGCTATTTTTACACGCCGCTCACCAAGGAAACTTTGGATTCGGAATTTTTCCAGCAGAATGCGAAGACTATGATTCCGGCAGAACGCTACGGAAACGAAGGTGAATTGGATACGGCTGCCATTTTCCTTGCATCCCCGGCTTCGAGCTATGTGAATGGCATTATGGTTCCGGTGGACGGCGGTTACACTTGCATGTAAATTTTTTATATTTCATGCGGCAAATTTTAACTCTACTTTAACAGAAGGTACTACGATGGCTAAACTTTCCATTGAAGATCTCGAACTCGCTGGCAAGCGCGTTTTCATTCGCGTTGACTTCAACGTTCCGCAGGACAAGGTGACCGGTGAAATCACCAACACGAAGCGTATCGAAGCCGCTCTCCCGACAATCCAGTATGCTCTCGACAAGGGCGCTGCTGTGATTCTCGCTTCCCACCTCGGCCGTCCGAATGGCAAGGTGAACGCTAAGTTCACGCTCGCTCCGGTTGCAAAGAAGCTCGAAGAACTTATCAAGAAGCCGGTCAAGTTCCTTTCTGACTGCGTCGGTGCAGAAGTTGAAGCGGAATGCGCTAAGGCTCAGCCGGGCGACATCATTCTCCTTGAAAACCTCCGCTTCCACATCGAAGAAGAAGGCAAGGCAAAGATCAAGAACGAAGACGGCACTGAAACCAAGATCAAGGCAGATCCGGCTGCAGTGGAAGCTTTCCGCGCTTCTCTTTCCAAGCTCGCAGACGTGTATGTGAACGATGCTTTCGGTACCGCTCACCGTGCACACTCTTCCATGGCAGGTGTGAACCTTCCGCAGAAGGCTGCTGGCTTCCTTATGAACAAGGAACTCAAGGCTTTCGACAAGGTTTTGAACAATCCTCCGCGTCCGTTCCTCGCTATCCTCGGCGGTTCCAAGGTTGCAGATAAGATCCTTCTCATCAACAACCTCCTCGACAAGGCTGACGAAATCATCATCGGCGGCGGCATGGCTTTCACCTTCAAGAAGGTGATCGACGGCATTGAAATCGGCAACTCCCTCTTCGACGAAGAAGGTGCAAAGCTCGTTCCGGAACTTCTCGAAAAGGCTAAGAAGGCTGGCAAGAAGATTATTCTTCCGGTGGACTATGTGGCTGCTGAAAAGTTCGACGCTGCTGCTGCAAACAAGGTTGTGACCGACGCAGAAGGCATTCCGGCTGGCTGGATGGGTCTCGATGTGGGCCCGAAGTCTACGGAAATCTTTGTCAACGCAATCAAGTCTGCAAAGACCATCGTTTGGAACGGTTCGGCAGGCGTGTTCGAATTTGACGCATTTGCTAAGGCTACAAAGGCTATGGCTGACGCTATCGTCGAAGCAACTGCTGCTGGCGCGATCACCGTGATCGGTGGTGGCGATACCGCTACGGCTGCTAAGAAGTTCGGTGCAGACAAGAAGGTGACCCACACTTCTACTGGTGGTGGCGCATCTCTTGAACTCCTCGAAGGCAAGGTTCTTCCGGGTGTTGCTTTCCTCACCGACAAGTAATTTACAAAATATTTGAAAGAAAAAAAGACCTCGCGACAGCGAGGTCTTTTTGGTTGCCGCGCTTCGCTCGCAATGACGAGGTTGCTTCACTCCGTTCGCAATGACGAGGTTGCTTCGCTTTGTTCGC
>JAGDBD010000059.1 GCA_017959225.1 Fibrobacter sp.
AATTTCCCTGATGGGAAAATCATGTACGGAACGTTCAAGGGCGTTCGTGTTGGTGTAATCAAGACAAATGGGCAAATCGGGACTGTATTCCCAGACAGAATCCAACCATAGGAGACGAAAATGATAGATGTCAATGAAATTAAGGCGATTGTCGCTGAGCGCAAAAGAATTTCGGAAGAAACTCAGGATAACTGGGATGACGGCATTCAGATGTGCTGGGATAAATTCACCGCTATCTTTACGAAAGATATTGCCGAAGGCATTAGCGTTCTTGAAAATGAATGCAGCCCTGATGAAATCTATTGGATTTCAGAGATTTTCGAGGATATTGCGTCAAAAACTCAATCCAAGGAATTCATCGCGGCTATTCACAGAATCCACGACAAGATGCCGGAGGATATCAAAAAGTCTATTGAGATTGATATTGAATCTGCCGAACAAGCGATGAATTAAAAAGAAAGGACTTAAGCAACTGTTTAATACTCTTACTGGCGAAAAAAATCGATTTATAGATATTTTTTTCAACACAATCGACTTAAAGCATTAGATTAATCAAAAGAGCCGGAGGTCACTATGAGTTGGGAATGCCATTACCTAGACGAAACGCACTGCAATAAGCGCAATAAGGAATGCAATCCGGGAGACCGGGGGTGTGTTCTAGAAGGAAGATTTTTCTTCCCATTCGACGAAGAAAAAAACAAACCTAAGCGCACCGTTAAAGCTGTAAAAAAATCCGATACAGAAGCGACAGAAGGTCATCCCTAAACCCTTCAATCAGTGTATCTAAAATCACATTGGACCATCCCTTCCCTACACAAACGAGTGTTAAAAAAGTAGCTTTGTGCTACACAACCAATTCGTCGTAAATAGGAGACATCCAATGTTCAAAAAGATTGCACTCGCTGTGGCGCTTGTCGCTGCATCTAGCTTTGCTGCTTGGGATTATTATAAAGTTCCAGAAGCGGGATACGGCCAGCTTAAGGTTACGGGAAAGTATGACACCGATAGTCCGTGGTCCGGATTCGGCATGAACGCCAGTGCCCGTTTCGTGGTCATTCCGAACTTGGAACTTTCCTTGATGCATTTGGGCTTTGCATATGAAGAAGACGATAACCATGATGGTTCGGGCATTGCAGACTTTACCATCGGCGCTCGCTATGCCATTTTGCCGATTGTGAATATTTTTATCGATATGAATATGCCGATTGGCGATGCGGATGAAGGTTCCTATATCGGATCGGACACCTGGGGATTCTTCTTTGGCGGCCAATTCACTTCCGACCAGTTCGCCAAGAACTTGAACGTCGGCGCCGAAGTCGGCACCTACTGGGGCTTTGAGCATGACGGCAAAGAACCTGGCCTTCTGCTGACAACAGCTCTCGAAGCCGGTTATTACATTGAACGTTTCCGCTTGACCCCAATCGCCGGTGCAGAATTCAAGTATAAGCTTACTCACGACAAAGAAAAATACACCATTACCAATGAAGCCACCAATCGCACCTATACCGAAACAAGGAAAGAAAATCAAGGCGACTCCCAGTTCAATCTCTGGGGCGGCGCCAATTACAAGATCAACGAGCAGATGTCTGTTGAAGGCCTCTTCAAGTTCCGTTCTGGCGATGTAAGCATCGATGGAGACGCATTCGGTCTTATTGCAAACTTCTACCTCAGCTTCTAAATTTCCAAAATCTGATGAAAAAGGCCGGTCATTGAACCGGTCTTTTTTTATTGAGGATCGATGTTTACACGCACTTCCAAATCGTCCGGAAGTTTTAAAAGAGATTTGCGGATGTCTACTGCAGATGATGCTTTTACAAGCAAATGCATCCAGTACGTTCCTCTGACCTGCGGAATATAAGCGTCTACAGGTCCAAGGACTTCCAAAGCTTTGTTCTGAGCAAGGGATTCTGCAAAAGCTTCTGCCCTCTTACTTAAAAAGCTGTAATCCTTGTGACCGACTTCCACAGTCGCCACTTTGGCATACGGCGGATAATGCGCATCCAGGCGGGCTTCTAGTTCCCGCTCCGCAAATCCTTTGTAATCATGCGCCACAGCAAAGTGGATAATCGGATCTTCGGGATTGTTGGTCTGTAAAATGACCCGTCCGCCAATGCGAGCGCGCCCTGCGCGCCCCGACGTCTGGCTTAAAAGTTCAAAAAGACGTTCTCCCGCCCGAAAATCCGGCACGCCTGCGCCGGAATCGGCGCCCACGACGCCCACGAGCTGGACGCCGGGGAAATCGTGGCCTTTCGCCACGATTTGCGTGCCCAACAAAATGGAATATTTTCTTTCGCGAAAATCCGAAAGGATCCGTTCCGCAGCTCCTACATTCGCCGTCGTGTCACGGTCCATGCGAATTGTTTTTGCATCGGGAATCCACGTGGCGATTTCTTCTTCCAATTTTTCGATGGCGCCGCCTGCAAATTCATATTCCGAAGATCCGCATTCCGGGCAAGCCATATTCAGCGGGAAAAGCCTTCCGCAATAATGACAAAGCAGACCGTTGTACTGCTTGTGATAAACCAGGGGAACCTTGCATTCCGGGCATGTAAATGTGGAACCGCATTCCGAACAAATTCTCGATTTGGAATATCCGCGACGATTCATCAGCACAATGGCCTGATCTCCGTTATTTACGGTTTCCGTTAACGCTTCCCGCAGTTCTGTCGAAAGAAGGAGCGAAGAATCCTGCAATCGCGCCTTCTTTTTCATATCCACAATTTTCACGTCCGGAAGGGCCATTTCGGTCGCCCGTTTGGAAAGAGTCAAATAGGCAAGCTTTCCACTTTTTGCCGCCAAATAGGTTTCTAGCGAAGGAGTCGCACTGCCGAGTAAAACCAAAGCGCCATACTTGGAAGCTTCGTGAAAAGCGATACTCCGAGCATGATACCGGGGAGCGGAATCCTCCTGCTTATAAGAAGAATCATGTTCTTCGTCAATCATCACCAAGTCATATTCAAATGGTGAAAGGATTGCGCTACGAGTTCCGATTACAATACGCGCCTTCAAAGAAAGGATTGAAACCCACGCAGAGCGTTTTTTAGGCGCAGAAAGGGCCGAATGAATCACCGGAATATCAAAGCCCAAAAATTCCGAGAAACGGGCTGCGGTCTGGGGAGCAAGGCCGATTTCCGGTACAAGGACAAGCACCTTTTTGTTCGCTTCCAAAGCCCGTTTAGCAAGTTCCATGTATACGCGGGTTTTTCCACTGCCCGTTACGCCGTGCAAAAGCGCTCCGCAAAAATCTTTCTTTTCAAGAAGAATTTCTAAAAGCCTATTCAGTGCCGTTTCCTGTTCCTTCGTAAGCGGCGGATGCTCGGGCAAAGGTCTTTCCAAGGAATTCTGAGATCCCTCTGCGGATTCTAAAATCAGCGCATCCAGATATTTTTCAAAATCCTTCGGCAAAAAAATATTCAGAGCCTGCTGACAGCTCGAAAGGTAATATCGGGACGTCCACTCCAGCTTTTCCATAAAGCGTTCGCCGAAAATGTAGCCCGACGCATGGGGATACGCAGGCTTCACCTTGGCAAAAGACGGTCGTTCCGAAACCAACCGAGAAACGACGCCTAAAGTCGGTTTACGGTGGGAAAGCTGAACCCAGACAACACTCCCCCGTTGCAAACAAATTCCCTCCGGCACCGCATAAGTGAAAATCATCGGGGAAAGGGGAACGATGACCTCGCAAAAGGTTGAGAACAGCCCGCAATTTTTTGCGGAGGAAACATCTTCCGGGGGTACAGTCCTCTGAATTCGCTTGGCCATGGTCCAAAAATAGCTCTTTTGCAGAAATTAAGCTTTTTTTCTGTATTTCGTTTGCACTTATCTTTTCCTTTTATTTAGATTAAATCTAACTCAAACTCGCAGTCGACGCGAATTGAATTTGGAGAACAATTTATGGGACTTTTTGATTTATTTAAACCCGAATGGCAGAAATCCGACGTGGAAGTGCGCAAAGACGCTGTCATCAGACTGAAGCCGAACGACCAGGCCGCGATCGAATCCGTCGCCTTGAACGATTCCGATTCTGAAATTCGGGGAATTGCAATTCGAAAACTCAACAGCACCGAAGTCCTGAAAAAAGTGATCGAATCCGAAACCGACGCCTCCAACAAACGCGATGCGGAAAACCGCTTGCTCGACAAGTATGCAGAACTTTTGAAAAACTTCCGGGAAGTTCCGACCCAAAACGAACACGACGCCGTGACCAAAGTCGCAAATACGCGTGTCGCCGATGACTTGCTCAAGTCCATGCCTAATTCGGAACTCCGCTTGGAACTCGTCCAGTTGACGACTCGCCAAAGCTCCCTCGAGTATGTAGCCCTGAAGGAAGTCAAGTCCGAAATCGCCCAGGCTGCACTCGAACGCCTGGAGCGCAGCAACATGCTCCAAAACGTTTTCCAGAATTCCCGTCACACCTCCGTCCGCCAGAAGGCCGGTGAAAAGCTTCGCGAAGTTTCCAAGAACGGCAAAAATGAAGCCGACAAAAAGGATGAAACCGCACTTCTCTTCCACAAGCGCGAAGCCATTTTGCAACAGGCGCAGCGCCTTGCAGACTCCAAAGACTTCATGGAAAACGAAGCGGATTTCAACAAGGTTCTCCAGGCAGCAAACGAACTCGGCATGGGTCCCGCTCAAGTAGAACTTGACCGCATTACCGATACGTACAATCTCCGCCGTTCTGCAGAAATTGCCCGTATCGAAAAGGCAAATGCGGAAGCCAACCAAAAGAGCGACGCCCAAAAGCGCTTGGAAGGAATCGTTTCCGATATCGACAAGCTTCTCGAAGGGAATCTGGAAGAAAACAAAGACCAGATCAACCTTCTCATTGCAAGCTTCAACGCTCAAAGCGCTAAAGCCGATAACGCTCTGCTGAATCTTTTCAAAATGTCGGTGGACCGCTTCAACAAGTTGACGGAACAACCTTCCGAAGAAACCGAAGAATCCAAAGCAAGCCGAGCCGAAATCCTTGCCGAACTCAAGGTTCTTGCCGAAACCGAAGATGCATCCAAAGCAGTGGAACACAAGGTCAAGCTCCTTGCCCGCGAATGGGAAAAGCTCCCGGCCATGGAAGGCGACGACCCGGAACTCCAAAGCTATAACGCTCTTCGAAACACGCTTTCCGAAAAATTCAATTCCAAGCGTGAAGCCGACGAAAAAATCTTCAACGAAAAATCGGCCAAGCTTCAAGAAATCATCGAAGAAGTCAAAAAGATCGATGACAACAGCGACTTTAAAATCATTTCTCAAAAGCTCCGCGATTCTTACAAACGTTGGAAGGAAGTTGTCGCCGACGACAAATACCGTTACAAGGAAATCTGGAAGGAATACCAGGAAGCCACTTCCCGCTTTAAGGAAATGCAGGAATGGGAATCTTGGCATAATGAAAACGACCGAGAATCCTTGATCGAAGAAATGACGGCTCTGACAAAGGAAGAACCGAGCAAGGAACTTCTGTTAAAGCTCCGCACGCTTGCAAACCAGTGGAAGGCAATCGGTCCTGTTTCCGCAGCCCGTGTAGGAGAATTGCGAGACAAATTCCGCACCCTCTTCGAAGAAATCATGAAGAAGTGCGAACCGTTCATCAAGGAACAGGAAGAAGAACGCAAGCAGAACCTTGCCCTCAAAGAAGCCATTTGCGAACAAGTGGATGAACTCGCAAAAGAAAGCGATGTCAACTGGCGCGACAAGTACAAAACTATGCAGGAACTCCAAGAAAAATGGAAGACCATTGGCATGGTTCCTAAAGAAAATGTCCAACCCATTTGGGACCGTTTCCGCGCCGCCGAAAACGCCTTCTTTGCCAAGCACAAGGAATTTGTCAAGCAAGAAGACGTGGTCCGTGAAGCCAACTACCAGAAAAAACTGGAACTCTGCGAAAAAGCCGAAAAACTCGCCGAATCAACGGATTGGAATGCCGCTTCGACGGAATTCCGCAAATTGCAGGAAGACTGGAAAAAGGTCGGACCGGCCCCTCGTTCTAAGTCCGAAGAAATTTGGAACCGTTTCCGCACAGCCTGCGACAATTTCTTTGACCGCAAGCGTTCCCATTTTGAAGAAATGGATTCTGCAAAGCAAAAGACTTTAGAAGCCAAAGAAGCCCTTTGCGCAAAGCTCGAAGCGTTGGACTTTGACCCGACGAACCCGGAAACCGTCAAAGCCATGGAAGAAGGTGCCGAAGAATGGAAAAAGCTCGGCATGGTTCCCAAGGACAAAGTAGACGAAATCTGGAACCGCTACAGCGCAATCCTCGACAAGTTCGCAGCAAAGCGTGCTGAAGTTGATCCGGAATACAAAAAGACTGCCGAAGAAGCGCAATCCAAGAAGGAAGCGATGATCACCACCGTTTCCCAATTGATGGAAACCGCCGGTTCGAACCAAAGTGCCGATGCGGTCAAAAATTTGCAATCCGAATGGAGCGCACTTCCCCGCTGCGGTGCTGCGGAGCAGGAACTTTATAAAAAGTTCCGCAACATTTGCGACGAATTCTTTACCCGTCGCAGAGACCAGCTGGATATTCAAGAACAGGCCCGTGAAAACAATCTGCAAAACAAGATTCGCCTTTGTGAAGAAGCCGAACGCTTGCTCGAAGGATTGACCGACGAAAACCGCCGCGATGCGATGAACGAAGTCAAACAACTCCGTCGTCATTGGCGCGAAATCGGTGCAGTGCCTAGAAAGGAATCCGATAAGATTTGGAACCGGTTCAATTCCGCTTGCGATGCTATCTTTGGCAAAAAATCGGAAGCTTAATTGATATGTTCCCTCCATGGACTACTCCTGAAGCCGCCGCAGAAATTCTGAAAAACGGCGGCATCGTTGCCATTCCCACAGAAACCGTTTACGGTCTCGCTGGGAATGCCTATGATTCTAAAGCTTTGGCTAAAATTTTCGAAGCGAAAAAACGTCCCCACTTCGACCCTTTGATTGTGCACATTTCCGCCATCGAAGAGCTTTCGAATGTGGCGTTGGAAGTTCCGGAAGTGGCAAAGAAACTTGCAAAAGCCTATTGGCCAGGCCCCATGACCCTTGTGCTGCCCAAAAAGGATTGCATTCCAGACCTTGCAACAAGCGGTCTTCCCACGGTGGCAGTCCGATTCCCGAACCATCCCGTTGCACAGAAGATTATCCGTTTAGCGGGAGTCCCTCTTGCGGCTCCCAGTGCAAATTTATTTCAGCACGTAAGCCCGACGACAGCCCAGCATGTGGCAGAACAGCTCGGAAATGTAATCGACGGCATTGTTGACGGAGGCTCTTGCGGAGTCGGTGTCGAAAGTACAATCATTTCTTTCCCCGAAGGAAAGCCTGTCATTTTGCGACCGGGCGGCATCACTCCCGAAATGGTAGAAGCTATAGCCGGTTCTGTGACTATCCACGAATCCAAGTCCAATCCGAAAGGTCCCATGCTTGCACCGGGAATGATCGACCGGCATTACCGTCCGCAGGTGCCTCTCTTTTACGGAGCCGTTCCTGAAGGTTCTAACATTCCGCAAGAAACGGTCCGCATCGCCTTTGGAAATCAAAAATCCATTATTCCGCCAACGGTGAATCTTTCCGAATCGGGAGATTTAAAAGAAGCGACAGCGAATTTGTACGCATTCATGCGCCAAATGGACAAGCCCGGGGTTAAACTGATTTTAGTAGACCCGATTCCGAACACCGGTTTGGGCGTCGCTTGTAACGACCGTCTTAAAAGGGCGGCAGTTCGCCAGTTGCCCGAATCGTTTTAGACGGGATTGCATTAAAATGCCACCATTCTGAATTGAGCGGGAGAAATCCCGCTTTTTTCATGATGGATTTGAGCAAACGGCGGTTTTCGATTTGCGATTCCGTTAAAGTTCCCCGGCGAAGCGCTTCCGCCTCTCCCTTTTCCCCGGCTCGGTTTTCAAAAGAATCGAAGTCTGTTCCCATGTCGAGAACTTTTCCATTTTCATCGGCTATCGTTAAATCCAGAGCGTATCCAAAATTGTGAACGCTACCGTGCTTCGGATTCGAAACATAATCGCGGAACGGCGTCCCTGCTACGGTTTCACGCAACCGGGCTTGAGCGTAAACAGGCCGTGCAGCGTCAAAAACCACAAAGCGGTACCCGCTCTTTTCTTTTTGCAGCAAACGGATTGCCTTCCGAAACTTTTGAGCGGCCATCGTTTTTAAATAAGCGCGTTTCGATCCGCAGTAAAGATCATGTCCAGTCACATTGTGGAAAGTTCCATAACGCAGATCTAGCGTTACGTGGGGAAAGTGGGAAATTTCTACGTATGAAGTGTCGCTTCGCACATAAGATTCCCATTTTGCATAGGCAGAACAGAAACGCAAAGGCTTTGCCGGATGTTTCGGTTCAAACACAAGCTCCGCCTCTTCTTCTGCATTTCCCAACGCAATGCAGACAAGCAAAAGGAGCACCGCAAAAATTTTAAATGGCAAAGTTTGCCTCGACGCCGAACTGCAAGTACAGTCCCATTCCCTTCGCCATGAACGGCACCAGTTTATATCCATTGGATGAACGCTTGTCGCTATCCTGCACAACCAAGGAACGTTCACGCGCATTGTCTCCACCGAGGAAGCGCAATGCATCTACATCCAAATTGGCAAAAATGTTGTCCGCTTCGAGGTAGAAACGCACTTTTCTAAAGAAGAACACGTGTCCCGGCAAATCCAAGTTTGCACGGATATCGGTGCGGAAGAGATCCGTGAATTCGTTGTAATCGTAAACATCCCGCGTGCCAAGAGTTCCCGTTGTTGAATTCGACGGTGTAATCTTGTAATAGTACAGCGGACGATGCCAGCCGGCATGATGGGTAAGTATCAGCGAAAAGAGGGAATCCTTTAGCGGATAGTAACGGATTGACGTAGACATATCCAAGCGGGAATTCGCTTCCCACGGAAGGGAACGTCCATCGGATAATGCGTATTCACCGTACACGGACGAAAGATTCACCGCAAGCGCTAAATGATGCAGCGTACGGGCTTCCATCTTGGCAGCAGCACCAAATACCCAAGCGTAATCCGCATCCGAAAGTTCACGGTAATGCGCATAAGCAAGAGGCGTCGGAAGTTCCGGATTCAAATAAAAACGTCCAAATCCGTGACCGCTTAAACTAAAGCGTTTTTCGGAATAGCCAAGTCCAAGTTTTGCCGAAGATCCTGTGAGCACGTTACTTTCGAGCTTGCCATCGTTCCAAGTTTCACGCCAGTCTCCACGCCACGCAGCGTTTCCAAATAGACGAAGCCCTTCTCCTGGAGCAAGTCCCGGCTTCCCCGCCGAAAGATTGCGGTCTACATCCAAAGAAACCATGGGAGATCCGTGGCCGTCAAAATCCGCCAAGGCTCCAAAGGCAAATATCGTTTTCTGCGCCTGCGTTCTCCACGTCATACGGCTCGTTCCCGTAATGACATTTGCATGAAAATCCGACTTCTGGGTTTTAGAAAAGTCCGGCCATTTGCGCGTGACCATGTGATGTTCGTAAAGAAGAGCGCCCGAAAGATCCGCTCCAAAGAGTTGCCCCGGGAAAGGCTTGTCTAAGCCTGCGGAGAACGTCGTCTTTTCCTGTTCGTAACCATCGATAAATGTGGCATTTTCCGGAACGGCATCTTGGCGGTAACCGGTCGTGTCACGGAGAGTGTCCGAAGCTTCTTCGTGCACAACACCGCCGTGGAAGCTCGTGCCAAATCTCGACTGATATTCAAAGCCGAGAACACCGTAGGAGCGGTGGCCACGAATAATGTCAACGCTATTTGTCGAATCGGCAGTGACTACCGTATCTTGCCGAATAATGTATTCATCGTTACTGTAAACGCCGTTCACCATCCAGCGGTTATCCAAGGAATCGTGTCCGGCAAGTTGGGCGAACATGTCGTAAGAAGTCACATCAAAAGAATCCGACGATTTTCCAGAACTGGTGCCGTCACTATTTCTGCGGAATTCCGTAAAGAACTTTTCGCCCATGTTCTTCAGCATTTCAGCATCCAGATAACGGAAGCTAAAGCGGAAGGAATCCCAGAAAAGAGACGGACCGCCGATCGAAATTTCACGCATTGTCGTTCCAGCCGAAACATCCACTTCGAAATTATCTCCCGAAAGGGTTTCCGGAATATAATCCACCGATGTGGCAAGGCCTTGACCTAATGGACCTTCACCATAATGATCGTAAATATCAATGGATTTTAACATGTGGGAATTGATAACCGAAAGATTTCCCGGGAATCCGATATCCAAATGGCGCATGTTCGGAATGCGAAGACGTCCTAAATGATAGCCCACTTCATCGGCTCTAGAACCGTCATAGTACAAAGCACTGGAAAAATCCTTTTGGCCCGATACGCCTTCAATCGAAGTCAGCAATTCCGCAATGTCGAACCGCATACCCGAAACATCTTCCAACTGCTCCACGGAAATGTGGGAAGGCTCCGGCCATTCCACTTTGACGCCTCCACCGATAACCGTACTTTCGCCCAGGTTACGTACATTGGGATGCATCACCACGACAATGTCCAAAAGGTCCGCAAAATCTTCCAAGGAAACATGCAACGTGTCGAAACCATCCTTGATAAAGACAAGCTTTGCACTTCGGGAATCTGCCGTCAGTTCAAAACGGCCGCTTCCATTCGTTTCCCCTAACGCACGTCCCGATTCATACTGGACCGCAACCGAAGAAAGTGGATGATCGGTTTCCGCTTCGAGAACTGTACCGACGATAGCCGTCGGGGCAGCCGTAGCGATGACTGGCAAAAGGAAGCAAAGAAAGGCAAAAATTCGTTTCAGCATATGGAGTTATTAAAATATATAATTTCTACTTTATGGAAAATGGCAAACGCAATCTTCATTCAAATGCAACCGAGCCCAAAAGGCAAGGAAGCCTCTTTTGAAAAAGCCCGGCAAATGGCTTTACAGGCGAGTCCCGCTCCGGGGAGTTTAATTCTTTTGCCCGAAATGTTTGCCACCGGTTTTTTGACAAGACCAGATCCCTCCTTGGCTGAAAATCTAGAAACTTCCCTTGGGCAAACACAGCGTTTTTTACAAGCTCTGGCAGATGAAACCCGCTGCACAGTTCTTGGAGGCGGAATCGAAGCCTTTCCTTTCGGAAATTTCCATTTTCGAAACTGGACCGGTCTTTTTGAACCGGGAAAAACTTCACCCCGTGTACTTTACCGCAAACGCCATCCGTTTGCAGACGAAGCGGAACTTTTTTCTCCGGGGAAAGAACTTGTCCATTTTAATTGGGATGGTTTTAAAGCTTTTCCCTTTATCTGCTTCGATTTGAGATTCCCAGAGGATTTTCGCAAGGCGAGAGCCTTGGGAGCGTCGCTTTTGACCATTCAAGCGGAATGGCCCGCATCCCGCGCTTTGCACTTTAAAACGCTCCTCCGCGCAAGAGCGATTGAAAATCAATGTTACGTGCTTGCCTGCTCTCGCGCGGGCGAAGCTTTTGCAACGAGCAGCGCCTTTGGCCCAAACGGGGAAGAGCTTTTATCGGCACCTTCTACGGAAGATGTTTTCCGGGTAAGCCTCGAAGAAGATTTTGTGAAAGAGGCCCGTCAAAAATTTCCCCTTCCGAGTCCGGATTTTTAATTCAGGAGTTTTATGGAAATCATCTTGCAAATTCCGGCTCAAGCGGCCACTCTGAACGAGCCTCGCCTGATGACGTTGATTTCGGTGGATTTTCAAAATGCAGCTGTCTGTGAAGCCCGTGATGCAAAACTTCCAGCGCAGATCCGTTTTACGGAAGCGGACACCTTCCCCTGGGGAGATTTCTTGCAAAAAATCGCTGTAATGTGGCAACTTTCCCAAAACGAATCCATTCCCAAAGCGTTTCGTCTTAAAAAGACTTTGCCTCAAAGTATTGTCGATATAATCCCCGAAGTTAGCCCTAAAGACGCTCTGAACGTTTTAAAACAGCTTGGAAAAGCGGGATTCTTTTCCGCATTTTCTAAATTATAGGGCGAAATTTGCAGCCCAGCGCGGCAACCGCAACTCGGAGGTTTGAATGGGAAGTAAAGAAACATCCAAGGTTACGACAAAAAATCTCTTTTCGGTGCTCGTCAAAGAGGCGCTTGCCCTTTCCACTACAGAACCTCTCCTCAAATCTGTATTGGACGAAATGGTCGTATTCCGCGAATCCTTTGCTGAAGTTCTCGCCATGTCTCTTTCCCGCAAATTGGCGACTTCGCTTCTCAGCCGCTCCCAATTGGAAATTCTCTTCCTTTCGGCGTATAAAGATAATCCGTCGATTGTGGAAGATTCCGCTACGGATTTGCTTGCGACTCTTGAACGAGATCCGGCTTGCAGATCCTATCTGGAACCGCTTCTCTTTTTCAAAGGCTATCAGTCTATCCAAGCTTACCGCATTGCCCACGTTCTTTGGAAAAGCGAACGCTATTTCTTAGCCGAAATGCTTCAAAGCTTGATCAGTCAAAAATTTGCTGTGGATATTCACCCCGCTGCAAAAATTGGACGCGGAATTCTTTTGGACCACGCCACGGGCCTTGTGGTCGGTGAAACGGCTCGAATCGGCAATAACGTTTCGATTTTGCACGGCGTAACCTTAGGCGGAACCGGCAACGAAACCGGAGATCGCCACCCGAAAGTCAGCGACGGCGTCATGATCGGAGCAAACGCACAGCTTCTTGGAAACATTCACATCGGTAAAGGCGCTAAAGTCGGAGCCGGTGCAGTTGTTCTCGAAGACGTTCCGCCCCATGTGACCGTTGCAGGCGTCCCAGCGGTGAAAGTCGGACACCCGGAAACCGCTTTGCCAAGCCTTGCAATGCAGCAGGACTTTACGCGAGACACCAACAGCAAACCGACCAAGTAAAATGAACAAAAAGGAACGCGCTGAATTTGTAGGGAAAACGCTAGATGCGCTTTTCCCCGATCCGCCGATTCCTTTGCAATTTACAAACACATTCACTTTTCTGATCGCAGTCCTTCTCAGTGCTCAGTGCACCGATAAAAAGGTAAACAGCGTCACGCCGAACCTTTTTGCCTTGGCAGACACTCCACAAAAAATGTCCCAGATTCCGACGGAGAAAATCGAAGACATTATTCGCCCTTGTGGACTTGCTCCCGCCAAAAGCAAACACATCTCCGCCCTTTCCAAAATCCTTCTTGAAAAATTCCACGGTAAAGTTCCAAGCACATTCGAAGAACTGGAAAGCTTGCCAGGGGTCGGTCATAAAACCGCAAGCGTTATCATGAGCCAAGCCTATGGCATTCCAGCTTTTCCTGTAGATACCCACATTCACCGCCTAGCCATGCGCTGGAAACTTTCGGACGGTACTTCCGTTGAAAAAACTGAAAAAGATTTGAAAAAACTTTTTCCACAGGCGGAATGGAACAGGCGTCATTTGCAAATTATTTACTTTGGAAGAGAATTTTGCCCCGCCCGTGGGCATGACATAGCCCAATGCCCGATTTGCAGCCAAATCGGAGCATCTAGTGCAACACGTCATTAATCCGGCACGTTCCTTGCAAAAGATTCAAAACGTGTCTTTGCACCCTTTTTTGAAACAGTCCGTTTGAATGTTGCAACTCCGATTCGGAGAATTGTTTATTTTACAGCTATGCAGTTGCCCCGATGGACAATTTTTGGAATTTGCGTATGGATTGTCGCCTGTTTAGAAGCGCCAGGTTCTCCTGAAATTTCTAGCGATACGCCAGAAATTTCCATTTGTTTATTCCAAGCGGATTCTAGCTGTGGAAATCCGTTGCAAGCTTCCCCTACCGATTCTTTTACCCTGTACGCCAAAGTAACGCCCTCTAGTTATACCTCTAAACTTTCGTTTATTTGGAAGACTTCTACAGAAAAAACTTTGCAAAAAGGAAGTCAATTTTCAACCGATACTTCCCGCGTCCCCGATTCACTCATCATTTTGGATAACTACGAAAATCGTCTTGCTTACGCTCTCGATTTTATTTTTGACACAGCTCCCGTGATGAAAAAAAAGACCGTCCCTGCTGACGGAGATACTCTCTTTGGGGATTCGACAACCGCATTTCTTTTTGAATATTTTGCAACCGATGCAGACAAAGGTGATAGCCTTTTTTACACCCTTGTATTAGACTCCACTGAATACTTTGCAGGCACTTTGACTTCGGTTTACCAATCTGGTTTTGCAATCGGAAATCATCAATATCGAATCCTTGTCGAAGATGCTTATGGATTAAAAGATTCCACCGATTGGATCTCTTTCACCGTGCAGGAGGAAAAATGAAAATTTTCCCTCTGCTACTTGCAAGTCTGGTCTTCTTGTTGGCCTGTTCCGAAGGCGACGCCACTTTTGACACGGACGACGCAGAAGTCGTAACGGTGAAAGCTTACATGATGAAACTGGGGGACTCCGCAAATACCCGGTTAAAACAAGACACTTTACTTCCCGCCGATAGCATCGTCTTTTTGGCAAACATCGAGCCGTCCCGCTCCATTCGCATCACCGAATTTTACTGGCAAATCGATTCCTCTACAACCCATTCGGAATTTTCGTACCGAACCAATGTTCCCAATGCCGGAAAACACACTGCCAAATTCATTTTGCTCGACCGTTTTTCGGATACGCTTCAAGATAGCGTTACCTTTTGGATTGCACCCTACCCGGTTCTCGATCTTCAAAACTGGATTCCTAAAAACGGGACAAGCGCCGTTCCCACAGAAAAAGAACTTTCATTTGCCTGGAACGTCACCATTGAAAATCCTCTTGCCGTTACAAAGTATCCGTTTCTCTTGAAATGCGGCACAGATACTTTAGCCGACACCCTTTTAAGTTCACCCCAGTTCGTTTACACAAAAGGATTTCCCGCACTACAAAGATGCGCATGGACCGTTTTTGCAACGGATAATTTCGGAAGATCGTCCGCACAAAAAATCCAGTCGGATTTTTTCACAGGCAAAGACTCCAATGAAGATTCTTTAGGTTCGGCATACGCCATTCTAGATTTACCGAACAGTGCACTCAAGGATTCCCTCCAGTTTAAGCTTTTCGATTCCGCTGGAAGTGAAGTTTCAGTTCAAGAATCCTTTATGGATTGGAACGAATCCGTCTTTTTCATGGGAAATTTACCGGCAGCCGATTATAAAGTACAGCTTTTTCACCCGGTATATTCAGATTATACCAGCGATACCATTTCCTTTTCCGTCCAGTCCGGAAAAGTCACCCACATTCCAAACATCTCTTTAGCCGACACGGTAAAACCGGAAATTTTCTGTGCTGATTGCAGCAAGGATTCTCTTTCATGGGAAGACACCTTAAAATTTGTAATCGAAGAAAAGGGTTTGCCTCTCTTTTCAAGTTCCATCCGCGTCACCTTCGACGGAAGCACCACTTCTAAGTGGAATTTTAACGAGGATTCTCTTTTCATTTTGACCTCTGATCTTTCAAAAAGTTTTGCATGGCATCCCCTGACCATTTCTTTTTCCGATCGAGCCGGAAATTACACTTCGAAATCGTTTTTTGTGGAACCGGGAAATTCCTGCGTAGAAACTTTAACGGAAGCGACGATCCACGTCGAAAATTCCATTACGATTCCTATTCGGAATCTCTGTTCGAATTTAACGCCCAAACGTTTTTTCTGGGACATCGACCAAGATGGAAATTGGGACGGTGAAATGGCTGCCGACGGAGACTTCGCTTTTAAAACTTTTTCCGGTTCTCTCTTTCACCTTTTTGCTAACGAAATCCTGGTGACCATCCTTTACGAAAGCGGCGCGACATACAAAGCGACCTTCACCCTTTATGTAGATGGAGTTTCCGGATGAAATCGCGCCTGTTCATTTTAATTGGAACGCTTCTTTGGATTTTAGGCTGCGGAGACGATCCCCGCGTCGATGGCGGAGACATTCCCAAATTGCAGTCATACATTCACTTTGTTCCGTCCAGTTATTACGGAACTTCTTACCTGCAATTTGCCAGTGTTCGGACTAAAGAAATTCCCCAGGGAGAAAGCGGAAGGCTCGTGGCAGAAATCCGAGTGGACGGTAGCAGCATTTCTAGCGATTACGCTTCGGATTACATCCAAAACTTTATTTGGATGGTAGACGACAAAAGTTACATTTCCTCGTCCCTCACCCAAACATTCCCGGATACAGGCATTTTTGATGTTGAGCTCAAAACGATCGACTTTTTTAACGACACGTTAAAAGATACGCTGACCCTTTACGTCACCACGCCCCTTTCCATTCTGCCCCAAAATCCGACAAACGGATTCAACACGTTCAGCGCATTTGATTCCGCCGGAATGACTTTCGAAATTCAGACTCTCGGAATCAATTCTTGGCAAGACGTCGTTTGTAAGCTGTACATTTCTTTGGAAAAATCTACCGTTTGGGAATCCTTCTACGACACCATTCCCTGCAACGGATCTTATACGATTCCAGGCCCATTCCTCTCCGGAGATTCTACGCTTCTAGCAGACACCGCTATCGCTTTTTATTGGGCAGCTACAGCCGAAGTTCCCGATACCGAACTGGAATTCAATACCGATACCACATCCATTCAAGTTTTTTACAGCGCTCTCATCGGTACGGATTCGTCGCACCTTGTCATTCCGATCCGTTACCGTTCTCTCGCATCGAGCATAACACCCCGAGGCACACTCCTATTGCAGAATTCAAAAGGAGATACCATTGCGCAACGTTCCATTCTTTCTAATCCATCCGCATTCCACTTCACCCGAATTTCTCCCGACACGCTTTTAACGGTCACCGTCTTCGACACGACCCTTTCCGAATATGGGAAGGCCGTGCAGAGTTTTTCCCTGTCCAAATCTTCTTATTTCGTGTTAGACACTTTGGACCTTTACGATTCCGTTCCACCGGTGCGCATTCCGGCAAAATCTCGTTACGCCTACGGAGATTCCGTCCAATTTTATCTTTACGACGGAGGCTCTGGCGTTTCGCAGAATTCGATAACCGTGATGCTTGCAAGCGACACGATTGGATACAGGATCCATGGCGATGTCGTCACTTTTATTCCTCGCTGCGCTCTGCAATGTGAGCTCGCCATTTCGTTCCGCGATTATGCGGGAAATCCGTCTTCTTCCGTTATTTGGAATGTAAAACGGGACGGCGACAGCTTAAATGTTTTAGGCCCATACAATCCGGGGGATCTATGAAAAAAGGGATCTTTTGGATTTTAACATTTTACATTGGAATTTTTGCAAACGATTCTACAGGAATTTCTAAAACGCTCCGTATTTCCACATGGCCAGCCGACGCAGAAATTTATGTAGGAGAGCGCCCAAAATCTTTCATCGAAGAATCCGAAATGAAATCTCCGGATTCTTTAAAACTCTCCATGGAAGATTCTGTTGTCCGCATAACGCTTTTTAAGCCCGGTTATACCGACACGACCATCGACATTCACCTGAAAGCGCCAACGAAAAATTTTGTTTGGATCGAACTTGTGGAAGAAACCGATTTAGACCGTCTAGAATGGCAAGAAGCGATTCTCGGCAAACGCGAAGGCAAAAAAATCGGAAAGATTTTCTTTGGCACGGGCTTTATTCCCCTAGCCCTTTCGGGCATATTCGCAGGGATTGCAGAATACAAGTTCCAAAATGCCGAAGACACCAAGGAAAAAATCGAAAAGAGCCTTATCCGCGAAGGCGACCATTACCAAAAGCTTCAAGATGATTTCAAAGATTCACGGCAAAGCGGTAAAAACTTTCGAAGGGCTTCGTTCATATCTCTCGGAGCGAGCGCTCTCCTTTTTGCCGCTGCGGCTGTCTTTTACTTTTAGGAGTTGACATATGAAAAAGATTTTTGCACTCCTTTGTTTCAGTTTTGTAAGCCTCTTTGCCGAAAACGTCGAAAGAGGTTTCCCAGTTTCTGTCCGTTTGACTTCGGGAGCTTCGCAAAAAGCGGAATATGTCGGAAGCGTCGGCGATACCGTTCAGCTTGGCGGATTTATCGCCGATACGTTCACCGTCGTCAAAATTCTGAAAGACCGCATCACGGCCCTTACAGATTCAAACGGAAATGTTCTTTCCGTCGAAAAAGCGGATTCCCTTTACGCAGCCATGCACACAAAAGAAGAATCCGCTGAACAGCTTTCTACCCCCGAGGATTCCACCGTCCAAATTTCTACAGCGAAAGATTCCTCCGTTACAGATTCTTCCGTTCAAGTTCCTCAAATAAACATGGCCGGAAAGTCCCTTGTTTTCCCCGCTCTTCGTCGCCCCATCGATTCCGCACTGGCCCTGCGCATTCACGATTTGCAAATTCAAATTCTCCGGGAACAAGGAGAATTCCCCATTTCCGTTTCAAGCGCAAACTTTCCTCAGTGCAAAGATTCTCCCTGCATCGCAAAAGAAGCCGAAACGCAAGGCGCTGTGGCCGTCTGGACTCTCGAAATTCTACCGGCCAAGCACCAGGACAGTCTCGACCTTATGCTTCACCGTTTTCTCTTTTCAAACGAAGCCCAAAGTTCAGAACGTTTGACCATCTCTGCCAAGAACGCCACCAGTGAACTGCTTTCCAAAAATCATTTTATCGAATGGATTCAAAAAGCAAAAGGCATTTACAAAGAACCCGAAAAGCCTAAGTCCACCAAAAGTTACGTCTACGTGCAAACCGATCCCGAAGGCGCAAACCTTTCCCGTAAAGGCGAAGATATCATTTGCCAAACACCCTGCGCCTTTGCCATCAGCGACACGGGCAAAGTCGAAATCGAAGCTTACTGGGACGTCGAAAACACCCTTTGGGCAAACAAGGCCATTATTCGCCCCGTGCCTGGGGACACCGCAAAAATCAACCTGCGCCTAAAACGCGTCAAACCGGAAATCGAAATCCGGACCATTCCCTCCGGAGCTCAAATTTTTAGCGAAATCCAAATTACCCCCCACAGCCGTCCCATCGGCACAACTCCCAAAACACTCTTTTCCGGAGAGCCCGGACCAGCCGAACTGCACCTTTGGCGGGAAGGTTACAAAGATTCCGTCATCCATTTCCACGTCAGCGCAACGAGCAAAACCCTTGTAGAAATCCAACTGGACTCTTTGACAAATCCTCAAGATTTAGAAGCCCAGGAAGTGTTCCACCGCATCCAAAAGCGGATCTTCTGGGGGCATCTCGCCCTGGGAACTGCCCTTGCTCCGGCAGTTGCAGGGGGAATTCTACTTTACCTCTCCCACAAGGACCATGAAAAAGCAAAGGATCTCAAGGACGAACTTAGCCTTCCGAGCTCCGGCGGAGGCGCAAATTATCAAAAGCTCGTGAAAGACAACCACCGTTATGCAGACAGGTCCAAAACCGAAAAGTATGTGGGCACAGGATTCCTTCTCTTTGCCGGCGGCCTCTTTGCAACCGGAATAATCCTTTCTTTCTAACAAAAACTTCAAAAAACCGCTTATTTTAGCCTTATTAGGGAAACACTTTCTCTTGTGAAAGAGTAAATTATTAACGATGCGTAAACTTTTTCTTCCATTACTCGCTGCGACCCTCGCGTTTGGTGCTGATTTTGAAAGGTCCAATTGGCATACCCAGACCTTTTTTCAGGTAGAACCTTATACTCCGATCCATTTCGAAGGACAAGGGCAATATTTAACGGAAAAGATCGATGAAGAAGTGACTACAGTCCCGATGTCACTGGGATTCCTCTTCAGCCCGCTCTTCACTCCTGTTTTTAAAGCGGATATTCCGTTCACCATCTGGCTTGGAGCTCAGTTTGGCGAATTCCAGTTCGGGGAAATTTCTTCCGGGAAAGATTACGAATATAACGGTTCCCAAAGCGGTAGCGGCCATACGTTATCTTTTATGTCGTTTAACCCTTCCGGACTCGCCGGTTTCTCGGTAAACCTTTTCGGGAACTTGGACTTGCGGATCCTAGGCGGATTCGGTCTGCAATACTACCGTTTTGAAGACAAGCAGACTTCTACGACCAAAACCCATTCCGAATCGTCCATGAGCTATTTCGTGGAAGGCGGCTTGGAATATCGCATCGCCGAAGTTTTTAAAGACGGAGACTTGAAGGTAGGCCTGCACGTCAAAAAGGCATTCAACAAACTGGAAAACGTCCGTGCCACCGATGAATACAAGCCCACAGGCGAAGACCTTTCCATTCCGGGCGCCTATGCTGGGACCACATTCGAAAAAATCGAAACCAAGCTTCCGGTTCGCATCGGTCTTGAAATTTCTCTCGAATTCGGTCGAGAAAGCCGCAGAGACCGCCGAGTGCGCTTTGCTCTCCGCGACCGTGACGCCCAGCTTCGCAACAATTCCGAAGTCAAAGACACCCTTTCCGACTGGGACTGCATGGCCATCGAACGCGATTACCGCTTCTTCCTTGAAGACGGAGCACTCCCGGACATGAGCGAAAAGTTCACCAAGGCCCAGTTCAACGACGTCTTGGAAAGCTACCTCGCCTTCTGCCACCCGGAAGATCTGGCCACAAAGGAACAGCTGTATTCCACCCTCGATTCCAACAAGGTCCAGTTGAAGGAATACCAAGTTTCCCAGGAAGAATCCCGTTACAAGCAGGTAATGGCTTCCAACGATCCGGAAATGATGGAAATGTTCCTCCAGTACTATCCTAATTCCGTGTATAAAGCAGACATCGAAGCAAAGCTCCAGATCGTCGGCGATTACCAAGTGTTCAAAAAAGCTCAGGCAGCAAACACCTTCAAATCTTACCTGGATTATTTGAACGACTTCCCGAATGGTCAATTCCGAAATGAAGCGGAAGAAGGTATTTTCCGTTTGGTACAAGAAAGCAACCGTGTCAAAGATTATCAAATCTACTTGAAGCGCTTCCCCAACGGTCTCTTCGTAAGCGAAGCAAACCACGCTCTACAAGAAATCCAACGTTCCACGGGCATTGTCGAAACTCCGACAGAAACCGTAGAACCTCAGGAAGAGCCTCAAGAAGAAGTCCAAAAGACTTCCAAGAAAAAGTCTAAAAAGGCTAGCAGTTCTAAAAAATCTTCCAAGAAGAAATCTTCAAAGAAGAAAAAGTAAAACATTTTCAAACAGAAAAGCTTTCGCAAATGCGGAAGCTTTTTTGTCAAAGGATGCGCTATGTTTCGCCCAATCGATCTAGAAAGCAAAAAAACGATTGATCGCTACTTAAAGCAGGCGGACAAGCAGTGCTGCGATTACGCCTTTGCAAATATTTACGCCTGGGCAGCATTTTACAAAACGGTCTGGTGCGAAGTCGATGGATTCCTCATTTTCCGGTTCTACGTCGCCGGATCGCGAAAATGGGCCTATCTCGAACCTCTCGGCACCGGTGACGTTTCCAAAGCTATCGATTTTATTCAAAACGATTCCGCAAATGAAACCCACCAGCCCATCCGATTCTTTTCCCTTTCCCAAAAATTCGTGGAACAGGTAAAAAATTTCCCAGCCTTAAAGAATCAACGTTTTTACAAAAACCGCAGTTTCGGAAATTACATATACTCCAAAGAAAAGCTCGCAAAACTCGCCGGGCGAAAGCTCCACGGCAAACGAAACCACATTGCACAATTTGAAAAGCGCTACCCGGATTTCGCTTGGAAAGTCATCGATCCGCAAACCGACATCCCTGCCATTCAAGAACTATTGCAAATGTGGATTGCATCGCAAGGAAAAGCCACCACCACGATTCTCCAAGAAAAAGCGATGATCGAAAAATCCCTGAACGCTTACAAAGCGCTGGGAATGTTTGGAATTCTCCTAACCGTCGATGGAAAAAATATCGCCTTCGCCTACGGTTCTTTAGTGAACGCCAACACCTTCTGTCTTCACGCCGAAAAAGCAGACACCCGTTACGAAGGCGCTTATACAAAAATCAACCAGCTTTTAGCCCAGAACCTTCCCGCAGAAATCCAATACATCAATCGGGAAGAGGATATGGGGCTTGAATCCTTACGCAAAGCGAAACTTTCGTACTACCCCGATATTTTAACCGAAGAATATTTTTCGTACGACATGCGGTCTCCTGAAGCACAAATTTGGAAGCTCTGGCAAACCTGCTTTCCCGAAGACGACGATGAATTCATGCCGAATTTCATCTATCCATATTCCGAAGATTCTTCAAGAATTACTTTGTACCAAAACGACCGTCTGGTTTCCATGTTACATCTCATCGAAGGGGAAAGTTCCTGGGGAAAAATCGGTTATATTTATGGACTTGCCACCGATCCAGAATTTCGAAATCAAGGCTATGGTTATAAGACTTTAAAAAAGGCCATGGATCAAGCCTATGCGCAAGGCGAAATCGCCCTGTGGGCCATTCAAGAAAACAGAGATTACCGCATTTGGCAGACAAAACTCGACTTTAGCGATCCAGAAACCGAACCTCTTGTATTCGACGTGGAAGACGGCTTTGACTTTGGCGAAAATCCCGAAACCGACGTCGGCATTTGCCGCATTATCGACGTGCAGGCATATTTTGCCCTTTATGCAAAAGAACATCCGGAAATCCGCGAGGAAGTTTCTGTTGAAGACAAGCTGCTCCAAGGCAACTGCGGAACTTATGCTATTCAAAACGGTTCCGTGGTAAAATTATCACGTGAAAACCCGGGTAAAAGTATCAAATCTGCCGAAATTCTTAAAAATTACCCAATTTCCGGTGGAAAACTTCTGAAAATAGCCGTTGTTTCTAGACAACGCTAAAATACAGTTCTAAATTCAGCGGACCTAGGTTTTATCTAGATTCTGAATATGGCAGAGAAGCAAGAACATCGCAAAATTTTCGAGTATTTGGACTACAGGGAATTTTTGCGCGACTATTACCAGTCTAAAAAGGCGGCAAATCCCGCCTTTTCTCTGCGTGCATTCTCCGACAAAATCGGATTTAAAGCCAAAGATTTTATTAGCCGCGTCATGCAGGGCGACAAGAACCTTTCTGCCCAGAGCATTCAAAAGATCGTCACCGGCCTCAAGTTCGGCAAGCGGGAAGCCACATTCTTTGAAGATCTCGTCTGGTTCAATCAAGCCGAAACCATGGAAGAAAAGAACAGCTGGTTTCAAAAATTGCAGAACGAACTTAAAATCGTTCGCTTTACAGAAGGCCAATACCAGCTCGCCTTTTACCAGTACCAGGTCTATTCCCACTGGCGGCATCTGGTTGTACGCTCCCTCATCGGCATGTACGGATTTCACGGAGACTTCGCAAGCCTCGCAAAATCGGTTCACCCCGCCATATCCATCGAAGAAGCCAAAGAATCCGTTGAATTGCTAGAAAAGTGCAACCTGATCCAAAAAAACACAGACGGCTCTTACGAACTTGTCAATAAAGACATTACAACAGGTGACCGCACATCTAAAATCGCACTACGCGGATTTCATCAGCGCTGCCTCGCTCTGGGAGCCGAATCCATCGACCGCGATCCTCCCAACATGCGAAACATTTCGGGATTAACCCTTGGCATTTCTCAAGCTGGCTACGAAAAAATCGTGGAACGCATGAGCGCATTCCGCAAAGAAATCGCCCAAATCGCCAACGAAGACAAAGACGCCGACAAGGTTTACCAGTTGCAGTTATTGCTCTTCCCCATCGGCGGGAAGCTGTAATTTTACCCCAAACTTCATCACGTTCATTCCAGTCTGGGTAAGTCGCATTGGGCAAAGAAAAATCCCCTAATTCTTCTTTATTTTCCGAATTAACTTATCGAAATCGGAGTCAATCTTTTGCGTGCGGTTGAAAATCTCGTATTCCCCAAAAGCTTTCTCGTCGGCCTGGTCACGGCTGACTTTTCCATTGCCATCGAGAATATCGTAGCGCCTGAATTCTAGGAACTCGTTCACGCTTGCCGCAAACTGTTCCATGTTAAAAGCAATCTCACGCTCTATCAAGTCTTCGATATAGTCAAAATAGCCGCTCACAGCGCGCTCCAGTTGACGGATCTGCTTCTCCGACAAATAATTCTTGGCGATGTTCACGTCGCTTTTCAGCACACGACCGCTCGGAGAATTTTTCCACGTCGTAAGCCCCATGTGGTCTTTTTTGTGGTCGGCCCTTTCATATACGATTTCTGCCGCAGTCTGCCCTGTTATCGCATAGTGGAACTTGTTCTGAACCGTGGCGAAAAACTTTTTCGTTATTTCAGAATCCTTGTCGTAGTCTATGGAACACTCGGCAAAAATATCCGTTATCTGCAGCCAAATGCGGCGTTCGCTTGCACGGATAGAGCGGACCCTTTCCAAAAGTTCCTTGAAGTAGTCCTTACCGAAAACGGCGTTACCCTGCTTTAAGCGCTCGTCGTCGAGCACAAAACCCTTCTTGATGTATTCCTTCAGGATTCCCGTAGCCCAAATGCGG
>JAGDBD010000060.1 GCA_017959225.1 Fibrobacter sp.
AAGTAGCTCAAGTTATACGTCGGATCTGCACCTTGCCAGGTACCCGGAGTATCGCCCGAATAAAGGAGATAGTTGGACTTATTGACTTCATGTTCCCACAAAGCGGAAATGAGCGTCAATGCGTCCGTCAAATATTCCTGCTTGGAAGTCTTGTAATAGGCAAGAATCAAGGAGGTTGCAATGTCCAAGTCCGCATCCGTCGCACTCGCATCATCCGGAATATCCCAGCTGAAAGACGACGTCAGCCACGGCATCAAACCGCGACCGCTTGCATATGGCGTATTGCGATAGGCTTTGCTATAAATCCAAAGGCTATTATAAGCATCCAGATCTCCTTCGAAAAGCGTAATCAGCATGCCGTAGCCAATGCCTTCCGACACGGTACAGCCACGCTTGTACATATTCGAACCGGAAGCTTCCGTAATCTGGCAGCTGGCAGAATTATACGTGGACCAAATAATACGGGCAGCCTTTAAGCCCTGCGCCGTATAGGAACCGAAGACTTCACCAAATTCCGCACCCCAAGTCGGGTAACGAGAAGCTTCGTCTTCGAGCGTAATATAATGGAAGTCCTTCCAAGTGGTGTAAAGGCTCGGCGGAAGCGCCGCATCCGCTGTGGTCGGGAATACGTTCGAAGTCGTTCCACCGGTAGCTCCGGCCACACATTCCGTACTCACCGAAGACGTTACCACGGGCGTTTCCGACGAACTGCTGAAAATCGCAAAGGAAGATGAAGACACTTCGTAATAAACTTCCGAAGAATAAAACGGATTTTCTGCGCTGCTGTAGAAGTAATCCGAAGCCGACGAAAGGGTCGGATCCTGCGGCAGTGAATACACGGTAGAATCCACATAGTATGGATCATCAGGCGTTGTATCTGGCGACGAAGCGCTATCGTCTCCACAAGCCACAAGGCCAAAGCCGGCACAAAGGGCTAAGAAACCAAGAGGGAATTTCAAATTCATAAAATCTCCGGGAAGGTTGAGCCATAAAACAAGGCGCCTAAAATATACTCATGATTGTGGTGAAAGCCCTTAAATGCAAGTGAAAATTTATCTTCCGCAAAAAAGAAAGGAATCTGCATCACAGATTCCTTTGTAAAAGTTTTGAAAACGTCTTGTATTAAATGCCCAAGTTGGCCGGCTTCACATACATACCGTTTAACAACTGGCTGTACATCAACTGCAAAATGTTCGGGAAGTAGCTCGAAGCGGAAGTCTGCATTTCCTTCGCATTCAGCAAATTCGTACAAGTGTTCAACCAATCCATGGAATTGCCAGCCATACCGGTAGCGCACCAAGCAGCGAACCACTGAGTCGGCAAGCTCTGGCCCGCAATATCGGCACCCACGCTCAAATTCCAGGAGTAGTTTACCGCCGGAATCTGCGTCGGATCATTATTCGAACGCACCATAATGAAGTTGTTCAACGTGTTCAACACAGATGCCGCACGTGCATCTGCAAACCAGTAGTAATCCCAAGCGATACGCCACGGAATACGCACAGATTCCTTGTTAAAGGTCCAATAAGTGGTATGAGCGCTGTTGTTCGGCGGGTCGATTGCATTACCCGAGCCATCGCTCCAGTCCGGGAAAACGCCCGTACCGGCAGCCTGAACGTTCATCATGTAAGTGTACTGAGCATTCAAAACGGCGGTCCAATCGTGGTTTGCGTCCACCAAAGCGAACAAACGAAGCGCCACCGGAGAGAAGTAGCTTAAGTTGTAAGCCGGATTTGCGCCCTGCCAAGTACCCGGGGTATCGCCCGAATACAGCAAGAAGTTGGACTTGTTGACTTCATGTTCCCACAAAGCAGCGATCAAGGTCAACGCATCGGTCAAATAAGCCGAATTTCCGGACATGTAATAAGCGAGAATCAAAGATGTGGCAATATCCAAGTCAGCGTCCGTTGCGCTGGCGTCATCCGGAATGTCCCAGCTGAAAGCCGACGTGAGCCACGGCATTAGGCCACGGCCACTGGCGTAAACGGAATTGCGGTAGGCCGTGCTGTAAATCCAAAGGCGGTTAAAGGCGTCCCAATCTCCCTGGAACAGCGTTATGAGCATGCCGTAACCGATACCTTCCGACACGGTGCAGCCACGCTTGTACATGTTCGAACCGGAAGCTTCGGTAATCTGGCAGCTGGCCGAGTTGTAAGTAGACCAAATCACGCGGGCAGCATTCAAGCCTTGAGCGATATAAGATCCAAAGACGTCGCCAAATTCTGCGCCCCAAGTCGGGTAACGGGCGGCTTCATCTTCGAGGGTAATGTAATGGAAATCCTTCCAAGTCGTGTACAATCCAACCGGGTAAGCCGCATTTGCAGTCGCAGGGAGAATTCCAGCCGCAACAGATCCGCCCTCGCCACCAGACGAAGCAGACGACACAATGACGGTTTCAGACGAAGTTTCTGGACTTGACGAAGTAGATCCTTCGCTCGAACAAGCGGACAAGCCGAAAGCCGCACACAAAGCAAGCGAACCTAGGGAAAGTTTTAAACGCATAATTTCTCCGGAAAAGGTGGATTCCCAGCCAAAGTTTCACTCTAAATATAAACTCGAAAGACTTAAAGATCGAAGCTGTGAAAACGAAAATTTAGGTTACAAAAAAAGAATGGAATCTGCATCACAGATTCCATTCTTGAAACTCAAAAGAGTTATCTCAAATTACTTGAGAACGATCTTCTGGTTGAAGTTTGCCTTGCCAGCAACGCGGACCATGTAGACACCAGCGTCGAAGGAAGCGAGGTTCAAGGAAGCAGAAGAGGAGTTGAGAACGCTCTTCAAAACAACCTGACCCTGGAGGTTGATCACTTCAACAGTTGCACCAGCGTTCACGCCAGACAGAGCGAGCGTACGGCCAGCAACGGAAGCCTTCACAGAGGAAGCAGCTGCGACGGACTTGATAGCAGCGCCAGAGCACTTGCCGTATTCACCGATCGTAGCGATGTTGAATTCAGTGGACTTGCCATCAGCAGCAGCGATCTTGAACTTGATAGCAGCAGCAGAAGCGAGAACGACAGACTGGTCAACCTTGGTACCCCAACCAGATTCCTGCTTAAAGTCAGACCAAGCGAGGTCAACAACGGACACAGCAGCCTGGATCTTCAAGGAAGCCTTATAGTTGTTGTAACCAGTGACAGTGCCTTCGTTTTCCGGAGCGATTTCGAGAGCCGGAGCAATGCCAGTGGACTTATAACCGAGGCAGATACCGTTCCAAGAGGAGATGTTGTTACCAGTCTGGTCACCACCGCTCAGGTTGAAGCCAACACCGACGAACGGGTAGAGGTACGGGCCACCCATGGTAGCAGTACCGCAAACACCGCCGCAAGCGTCGATGATCGGGTCCATAGCGTCTGCAGAGTAAGCGTTACCCTTTTCAGTCGGCCACGTGATGGAGGAAGTACCCGGACCATTGTCAGCGGTTTCCTTGTTATCGTTGTAATCGTACCAGTAACCATAGGTATCGGTACCATCATCAAAACCAGTTTCAACACGGTATTCGGAGTTTGCACCGACCCAAGTTTCCAAAGCGAAAGACATAGAAACAGCTGCGAGAACTGCAGATGCTGCTAAGATTTTCTTGTTCATATTTTTCTCTCTCTTGTTAATGTGAATGCCCAATTAGGGCGGTTTGCAAGCTAATATATCTTTTTTTCCAAAAAAAGAAAGAGATTTTTTCGTCCTTTAACTTTTTTTTGCAAAGACTGCGATTTATGGAAAATATCGCACATTGGTTCACTTTTTTTTACAATTCGCTTACTTGAATTTTACGTCATTTTCGAACAACTGTACCAAGTTCCTTACAAATTATCCTTTAATTTTTTTATACAATAAATTCCCCACTTTTCTAGCTCCGATGAATTATTTTCGGGGGTATGAAAAAGTCATCTAAATCCCTTTTATTCTTAGGTCTTACAGCGGCGTCCCTCTCGTTTGCAGGAACCCCGCAATTTCCATTCCCCCAGAACCAGGCTTACCCTTACGGTAACACGTTCAAATCGGCGACCATCGACTCCTTGAGAAGCCACTTCAAATTGTGGAAAGGCGCTTGGTACACGGAACAAGGAACATACTACCAGAAGTATGAAGGCGGCACAGCCGATGCGAACGCAGGCATGCCTTCCGGTACTGCCCGCGTCATCAGCCCGGACGCCAATTCCGAACATACCGTTTCTGAAGGCATCGCTTACGGCATGCTCATCATGGTGTACATGTCTAGCGCTGCTGACGACCACCAAGCAGAATTCGACAAACTTTGGAAGTATTGGAAGTGCTACGGAAAAGGCCTTAACGGCAGCGGCTGCAACAGTTGGAGTGGCCAGGGCATGGACTGGGAAATCGACAACGAAAAAGGCACAGTCATTGGCGGCGGAACGGCAAGTGACGCAGAATTTGACGCCGCAGTCGCTTTGATTATGGCTTACAAGCAGTGGGGCAACGATTCATACCTTTCTGACGCAAAGCAGTTGATCACTTGGATCAAGAGCAACGACATGGAAAGCGACGGTCGCATTAAACCGGGCAGCAACTGGAACCCGGCATTCAACCCGAGCTATACCGCAGTGGCCGCATTCCAACTGTTCTACGAAGTCACGCAGGACGCTTTCTGGCAGACCGCCATTTCTACTTCGATGACCCATTTGCGAGCATGCCAGCACCCGGCTACAGGTTTAATGCCGGACTGGTGCGACTGGACTAGCCATGAGCCGACTCAGACAGGCGCAGCCGTTTCTGGCGGTTACTTGGGATTCTACGACGACGCAGCACGTACGCCGTGGAGACTCGCCTGGGGTTATGCCTGGTACGGCATAGCTGCTGCAAAGGAAGCTAACGACGCAATCATCGGTTGGTTGGATTCAACAACTTACGGTTATGCCGGTATGATCCTTCCGGGTTACAATATCGACGGAACATCGGACAACGACGTGTTCGTTTCTTCCACTTATTCGGGCGGTCTCGGACTTTCCATGCTTTCGGCAGACGCTCCGAAGTCTTATCTCGAAAATCTGTATTATACGCTCTCCAATACGGAAGGCAAAGTTTCTTTGACCGCTTCCAAGGGTGAAAACTACTTTGCAGCCACGTTGAACGTTCTTTACATGCTCCTCCTTACCGGAAACATGCCGAACTTCTACAACATGGAAGGTTACACGGCCTTTACACCGGACCCGACGAACGTTCTGACTCCGTCCGCTCCGGAAGGCACTCTGATGCCGGTTGGTTCTGGCGCAACGATTTCCGGTTTCTGGAACTGGGGTTCTTACGCAGACAAGTTCGGCGTCACCAAGATGTACCCGGATTCCGGCAGCACCGCTATTTATCAGCAGGCTGACGGCTCTTATATCGTTGCGATGGAAACTTTCATTGCACCGGAACCGACTTATATCGGCGGTGTCGAATTGGATTACCCGTTTGCCGGTGTCGCCTGTTCTTTTGACGAACAGGAAAACTATTACGATTTGAGCGATCTCGCAACTGTCCACGTTGTTTATAAGAGCCAAGGCGTAATGCGCTTTGCTCTGCTCGACCAAGAAACTTTGAACCAGGATCAGGAAGGTGGCGAACCGGGTTATTACCTGCACCCGACCGAAGACTGGAGATCCATTGACATTGATATTACCGCCAATGCAAGCGGCACCTTCAACGCACTTACTTACCCGTCGTGGGTGAACTTCGAAAGCAAGCGCCCCGATGTGGTGTCAGCGGTTCGCGGTATCAAGTTCGACGTGAAAATGCAAAAGGCCGGTTACGCGTCCTTCGCATTAAAAGAAGTCAGCCTTCTCGATGCAGCTGGAAATATCGTTACAAACTTGAAGGATATCAACGGCATTCAAACTCCAAAGGCTACAGTCCAGAAGTCTCTGCTTCGCCGCGAAGGCAACAATATCTATTATCAGCAGGCGGCAAGCAATGCAAAGCTCCGCGTTTACGATATGAACGGTACGCTGCTCTCTTCCAAGAGCGTCCAAGGCTCCGGTCAGGTCGCAATCGATCAGCTTGTACCGGCTAGCGGTCTTTATGTTTTGCGTCTTTCCAACGGCGTCAATTCTCAAACTCTGAAGATTCAGAGATAAGTGTTCACTCGGGAGTGGGTACCTCAGGAGAATCCTATGAATAAACTTTCCAAACTTCTCATCGCAGGCGCTTTGGCGTTTACGGCAATCGCTTCGGCGGATGCCACAACGGCAAAGCCTCATCGCGTGGGTCCTGTGCAAAACTACGGAACCCTCGGAACAAGCGGCGGTGAAATCGTTAGCTTAAAGACCGGTAAAACGGCGATGCTTCGCGGCGTTAGCCTTTATTGGTCCGACGCAACCGGTTTGCAGTATTACAAATCGGATGTCATTTCTTGGGCGGCAAAGAACCTGGGCATTGACGTTTTCCGTTTTGCAATGGGCATTCAGTATTACAATTCCGACGGAAACGCTACTGAGCCTATGGACGAAAGCTATTCCTATATGGGAGCTTCGAGTACCTACCTTTCGAAAATCGACCAGATGGTACAAGCTGCCGTGGAAAACGACGTTTATATCATCATCGACTGGCACAGCCACCGTGCAGAAAACGAAATCACGGCAGCGGACACATTCTTTACCCGCATGGCAAAAACCTACGGCAACATTCCCAACGTGATTTTCGAAATTTACAACGAACCGGTGAGAACGGCTTGGTCAACAATTACAAGCTATGCAAACCAAGTCGCAAGCCACATTCGGCAGTATAGTGAAAACTTGATTCTCGTCGGTACACCGAGCTGGTCCCAGTTGACAGATTACGGTGGAGTTACGGCTACAAACGTTGCCTACGTATTCCATTTTTACGCAGGAACGCACACGGTGGGAACTTATGGTTCGCGCATTACCGCGGCAAAAAACAGCGGCAATGCCGTGTTTATTTCGGAATGGGGAACAACAGCCGCAAACGGTAAAGGCGACGCAAATACAAGCAACACAAACGATTGGTTCACCTTTATGGAAGCCAACCATTTGAGCAACTGCAACTGGAGCCTTCGCCAGGAAACGAACCCCATCGACAACACCACGGAAGGTTCGGCCATTTTCAGCGGAAGCGAATTCTTGACCAACGCAGAAGACTTGAATAACGCCACCTATACTTCTTCCGGTTCCCTTGTGAAACAGTACTTGACTCAGCATAAGAGCAGCTGGGCCGACTCTTTGATCGCAGGCAACACAGCAGGTTCTTGCCACTTCACAAGCACAACAGTGACAGAAACCGCAGGCGCATTGACGAACCTTTTGAAGACCGGTTGCACCTATACATCTAGCGATGAAACGGTTGCAAGCGTTGACGGAACCACATTGAACATTCTCTCTGCTGGTTACGCCATTTTGACCGCCAACGACAATTCCCAATCCATCGTTGTCGTAGAAGACGAACCGGAACAGACCGTTTCTGGACTTTCGGACTTTACATGCCGTTATGGTGGTACTTGCACGCAGAGTCACTCCATGGCAAATTACTCCGGTGCTAGCGACTATGAAACGATTTTGGCAACGACGCTCACTTCCACTCAAGGCGGAGCTCTGACCTTTGAATCCCTGAGCAAGGATATTTTTGAAGTGAAACTTGCCACCTGCACCAATACAAAGAGCTGCTATGGCGCTTTGAATTCCCAGGTTATTATGCTCCAGTTTACCGGAACATTTGGCGAAGGAAAACTCCGTGTAACCGCTCCGGCAGTAACCGGCTACCGTGCCTTGGATGATACGCTCACCATCACCTATGCAAAGGGTCAGCAACGTATCTATTCGAAGTTCAAAGACAGAACTCTAACATTCGGCGCAGTTACCGAACAAAACGCTCTTCCGGACACGATGATGGCCGAACAGATTCCGGTCAGCTACACGTATAACGGTGAAGCTTCGACTCCATACCTGACAAAGAGTGGTACAACAATTATCGCTGGTACAGAAAACGCTATCGTGATGATTACGGCATCTGCTCCGGAAACCGACCATTACGAAGCATTTGAAAAGTCCATTACGGTGATCGTCGGTGACAGCACTTTGGCGGTGAACAAAGATGAATATTACAGATCTCCGATTGTTACCCGTGCAAATGTGACGCCGTTCCAGACCCAGATCCAGAACAACAGCGTTCTGCTCCAGGTTCCGCAGGCTGGACTTGTGCAATGGGCAGTCTTCTCTGTGACGGGTAAAGTTGTCGCTTCTCACAAGGAATATATGAATGCAGGGTCTCACCTGATTTCCTTGGAAAAGCTTCCGGTAGGCTCTTACCTGTTCCGAGTCCGTCAAGGCTCTCGCGTAGGAACTCTCCACTGGAATAAGCATTAATTCCCAGTTAAAAGCTTCCCTAAGCCCCGCTCTGCGGGGCTTTTTTTGTGGGTTGCCACGCTTGTCATTGCGAAGGATACCGTGCTCTTGTCATCGTGAGAGCTTTGCATGATGTCATTGCGAGGGCTTTGCATAATGTCATTGCGAGGGACGACGTCCCGAAGCAATCGCAAGGTCAGCCGAATAGATGTTCGCTGTGACTGGGGAATGGACGTTGTTACGTGTCCTTGCGAAGGATACCGTGTACTGCCATTGCGAACGCAGTGAAGCAATCGCAATAACAGCGGAATGGGATGTTCGCAAACACGAAAGGCGTCCTCGGATGAGGACGCCTTGTGTGTTAAGCCTTTAGAGCATTACTTTTTCGCTTTGTAATTAACGCTCGGGCGGAGTTCAAGTCCAATCGTCACCAGCAGGGAAACAATCGGTTCTGTATGATCCTGAGAAAGATCATAAGCAGCGACGCCTGCGTAACCTTCGGACTTCACCAGTTCAGCCAAAGCCTTGACAGAAGGAATTCCCATGAAAACGATCGATTCCATATCGCTCACAGCGATTTCGGACTTCGAAGATTCATCGAAAGAAACCTTGTAATCCGGAGTTTCGAACTTCTTCATCAATTCCTTGTACGTCAAAATGCCTTCGTTACCGCTACCGACACCCGTCGGAGCTTCACCAAAGCCCTTGGCGCCCATAAAGCTTTTGCCGTAAAGAGACACAGACGGAAGGAGCTTATCTTTGTCTACACCCTTGGAAGAAAGTGCATTCAAAGCTTCTTCAATGACGGAAACGCTCTGGTTCGGCTTGAGTTCCGAATTTTCTTCGGTCATCTGATCCGGAACGAGAACCGTCACATATTCCGCATTGTTCAAAACAGAGCCATCATAAGCGTCTGCGGAAGTCAGCGGATAAGCAGCAATCGAAAGGGTCTTGTCGCCCAGAGCATCCTTGAGTGCGGACACGAGAGCGGCAAAGCCTTCTGCATTTTCAGCAGTCAAGTTCTGCCAATCCAATTCCACACCGGCTGCGCCATTTTCATCGAGGAAAGAAGCCACATTGCTTGCGAAAGTGCCGCGCACATCTTCCGATGCAGCGATTTCAGCAAGAGTGCCTTCCTGTTCAATGCCACCCACAGAAACAATCAGTTTCACGTTGTTTTCAGCGGCGAGCTTCGAAAGTTCCTTGAAGTTTTCAATGTCGTTTTCATCCGCAAAAGCGAGAGTTCCATCCGAAGACGGAGACACCGAAACATAGTGAATGTGCGTCACCATGTTGAAGCGGATATCCTTCGGCGCAAATTGTGCGTACTGGCTCCAATAGGGGAAGTAGCCAACGACCTTGTCCGCAGCGGCATTAGCCACCGTCGAAAGGCCCAAAGCAAGAGAAAATGCGATCAGTTTTAAATTCATATAGATCCTCACTCCGCAATTTCGCGGACGACATCATCATCTGCGCAGTACAACTTGGTCATCGGGTAAACTTCCGACTGGATCGGGTTTGCCTTTTCTGTTTCGTTGCAAGCACGATAAGCCCAACCATGAGCCTGACCGTACATCAGGTACTGGCTAGAAATCGCGAACGTATCGATCGGAAGAGCTTGCAAAGCAGTCAAATCGTCACGCGTGTTTTTAAAGTTAAACTTCATGAGCTGCTTTCTCTTGTCGCTCGGAATTCCACCGGCAGTCGAATCGATCGTGGTAACGCAGTCCGAAGAATCCACCACGGTCTTGGTACTGCCGAGCTGGTTCACGATGCTGTATGCCGTACCGTCGATTTCGTAAGAGACTTCCGTCGTCTTGGTCGAATCCGTGTAACCCGTCACAGCGGTAATCGTTTTGCCGTCTTCTGCATAAGTCAGAGAGCCGAGGTAAACGGTCACCGGAGTTTCGTCTGCCGGTTTTACGCGAACGTAAACGGTATCCAAACCGCAAGTCATTTTCGGAGTCGTAGAAACAGCCCAGTCTTCTTCCCAAAGGGTTTCGTTGTAACCCGCATAGAACGGGTTCACGTAAATCTGGTGAAGCTTAGCCGTGTCTGCCAAGAAATCCACAGAGTCTGCAGCAACGGAGTCTGCGTCCAAAACCTGAGCGGCGTTGTATTCCTTCACGTAATCCTGAATTTGCAAGCTGCGAAGACCCGGGTGCAAATTCATGTATTCGACAGCGACAAAGTCACTGGGGAAGTTGCCTTCAATCGCTTCGGAAGAGCTGACATCCATCGAAGAGCAAGCTGTCAGCGCTACAGTTCCAAGAGCAAGTAAATAGGAAAGAGATTTTTTCATAATTCGCACCTCTTAGAATGTCACCGTCACGTCGGCCATAAACACGTTCTTATCGATGGAGAATTCATCCGGAGTAGCGATGCTCGTTACACCGTCTTCCGCAACGCCCATGCGATAGAAAGAAACTTTATCCGTCAGCAAACCATATTGCAGCGACAAGTAGGATGCCGGGGCAATCTTGATACGCGGACCAACACGGAGCAACATTTCTTCGGTCTTCGTGATGGCGGCCGATTCCGTCACATACAGAGGAACGCCATATTCCATCTTGAAGGTTTCAATGCCAAACTGGAAGCCGAACGGTCCAATGATATTGTCCGAAGTAACACCTGCCATGATGCGGTCAGATTTACGCTTGTAATAGTTGTCTTCTTCGGCATGGGTGAAAGAACCCTGAATCAAAGTGCGGTTTTCATGATCGGCATTGCCAAGGAGCTGATCGACAACCGCCAAGAGCTTGTCAACACGGATGCCGACGCCCACTGCATATTCCGTAAAGACATCGTCTACAGCATCCCAGTTGTAACGAGCAAAGCGACCGTTCACATTCACTTCGCTAGCCCAGTCACCGTCGAAAGCAACGGCGAAGCCCTTGCGATCCGGAGTGGCAAGGCCATACGGCAAAGCCATATCCATGGAACCGTCCATCAGCGTCAAAGCTTCGTTCACTTCCAAGCGCTTCTTTGTGTCGGCAGAATAACCGTTGCGATAGAAGTGGGCATTCTTGTAGTTGTTATACACACGAGAATACATGTACGAAGATTCGGAGTTGTCAGACGACAAGGCGTTTGCCGTTGCAGAAGTAAGGATGTTCGTCACGTTCAACGGGTTCGAGTTGTAAACCTGGTAGTAAAGGTTTTCAAGGCTCGACATGCCGAAGGTCGATACGAGATTCGAGTAGACGGAATCCGAATAAAGACCATTGGAGTTCAAAATCACTGTGTTGCCGCTGTAGTTCGAAGCAGAAGCCAGTTCAGACCAGAACTTTTCGTTGTTCTGCAAATAACGACCGCGCAACTGGAGATTCAAACCGCCGAAGTTTGCCTTGACGTAGGGTTCCACATAGAAAGCAGAGCCGTTATCGTCCAGGTAATGTTCCGAAGCTGTTTCGTTGCTCGAAAGCTGAGTTTCCTTCACGTAAGCGATGGAATCGAGAACACCGTCTTCATTCGGAACAGTTCCCTTTTCGATCGTATATTGCGAATAGGTCTTCGTTCTAGAATAGTAAAGGTTTGCATCCCACCAAGACATGGCGAATTCCGCATCGAAGCCGAGAACCACCGGCAGATCCGGAAGAATCTTCTTGGTGTTGAAACCGAGTTCACCCGTGAAAACCTTGTTGTCATCAAGAACGACAGAGTCGCTCAGATCCAAGTCGTGAGAAAGGAAGCTGAGTTCACGGTCGAAAACGTTCACAAAGTTCGCACCGAGACGTGCACCATAGGCTTCCACGCCGACGCGTCCACCGTACATGTAACGGTCAGACCAGTCGAAGTCAAAGAACAGCTGGTCGTTCTTCTTGGCAATGTTGCGAAGACGAGCGCCTGTAGCCTGCAAATGGATGTCATCCAAAGCGCCAGTTTCACCGCTGTGGAAGTCCACGTTAAGACCCTGGAGAAGACGACGGGAAGTCGTGTCCAAGTTTCTCTTGCTCATGGCTTCTACACGTGCGGAAGCAAAGACTTCCGGTTCCTGCAAGAAGTTCGGCTGCGGAGTGTAAAGAGTGTACGGAGTGTAACCGACACGCATATAGCCCAAATTGAAGGCCACATGCTTGTCCAAGATCAAACCGTCGTAAGAGAACCAGTGACCGATAATCGGGTTGTTGTTCTCTTCATAAGCGCTCTGCCAATCCTTGTGCAAGCGAGCTTCCACGCGAACCTGCGTTTCGGAGCTCGGACGAGCGGTAAGGATCAAGTTCACGTCCGTAAAGGCCTGGGTTTCCTGAGTCGGAGACTGCGTGCTGAACTGGTCCGAAGAAGCGACCGACGTCAAAACGCCCGCTTTTGCAGAACCGTTCACTCGGAGACCGAGAACAGCGTCATTCAGGGAATCCAATTTTTCAAGCAGCGACTTCTGCTGCTGTTCAACGCTTTCGCTAGCCGCAGAATCCTGTTCTGGCGCAGCAAAGGCCGTTGCCGCAGAAAGAAGCAGCACCGAAGAGAAACCGAGCAAATGCATTTTCATATTCGAGTTCATTCCTTAGTCCCTCCCACTAGAATTCCACGTTAATGGAAGCTTCAACGATCGTCTGACTGTATTCATGTTTGAACTTACCCGTCACATCGGTCGAAACATCGTAGTAAGAAGGAAGATTGTATGCTCCATCCGAAGAACCTGCGGCAACGAGGGATGCCGTGTTGTATTCGTTCTTGACGGAGATAATTCCGTAGTTCACAGACAGCCAAGCGTTGTTTGCCAAGGAGTAGTCGAGACCGACCATCCACTGCATCTGCTTGCTAGTCGTCTTCGGAGCAGCGAGACCGCTGATAAAGCCTTCATAGGTATTGTATTCGGTGTTGATGTACTGGAAGCCTGCCGTAAAGCCTAAGCGCGGAAGGTACTGTACATAAAGACCCGCATTGATGAAGTCGCTCTTGAGTTCAGCCGTACCATCGACAAGGCCCAAAGCAGCCCAGTTATCGGTATCGATCTTTCTTTCCGAGTGCTTGTAAGAGCCGGAAAGTTCGAGCGGTTTCTGGAAGCCTGCCATCTTGAAGACGTCAACCTTAGCACCGCCGCCAAATTCGAGGTAAGAAGCTTCTTTGAAGCCGTCCAGCGGAGCCACCTGAGTGAAGGTGCTGAAGAGGCCCTGAGCTTCTGCAAAGTCCTTCCAGTTCAAAGTCAAGTTGGCACGAGCACCTTGACGGTTCGAAGTAGCAAGACCGCTGGGAAGAGTCAGCTGCACAGCCGGATCCGACATGCTTTCAATGAGAGCCAACTGGGAACGACCATAAACGTTAGACTTCCAAGAGCTCTTGTTGAACGGAGCGATGTTGTAGCTATCCGACTGACCGTCACGGATACCACCGTCATCGGTCTTCAAAGTCGTGGTTGCCGGAGAATACTTCGGAGAATAGTTGTAAAGAGCGTCGAACGTGGAGTAGAGCGAAGAGTTTACGCCGTACTTGATGGTGTTGCCATCCTTATCCGAGTTCAAAATGCGACGAGCAAAGAACTTCGGGGACTGGGCCACATTGTTGTACCAGTTGCTGTCGTTGCGGACCACATCCACACCGAGGAGAGCTCCCCATGCGTCGGCGGTCTTATAACCGAGATTCAAGTTCACCAAAATGGCAGAACCGTTCAGCTTTTCGGAAGTTGCCACATCCGTGTAAACAGTTTCACCCGTGGATTCGTCGATCTGCGGAAGACCCGTGGTAGCATCGATCACTTCGGTTTCTGTATGAGTGAAAACTTCGTCCGAAGAGTATGCATATTCTGCAACGACATCAAAAATCAGGTTCTTGTTGCCGAGGAATCCTGCCACGTCACCACCGACACGACCGCTGACGATCGTCGTTTTCTGCGGATCGGTATCGTACGGATTGATGGACGTCAGTTCATAAGCTGCATTCAGGTCATTGTCCGGGTGACGATAGGTGTAGCTGTAGGAATCTTCGTTGTCGAAGATGTACATCGGCGTCACAGCGACAAGGAGGTTCTTATTCAGCGGAAGAAGTTCAAAGTTCGCCGCGATGAGCCACTTGTCCATGTTGGAAGCAAGGGAAGATCCCGAAACGGTATCGTTCGGCAAAATGTTGCCTTCTGCACCGCTCAAGTCGAGAACAGCTGTACGGTTCAAACGAGCGGCAAGAGCTTCTGCGCGGAGTTCACCGAGAGAGCTTCCGAAGTAGTGACGGAACTGAAGGTTTGCACCCTGCAAATTGCGCTGGTCGCCTTCCAAAAGTTCCTGGGACTGAGCCATGTGACGCTTGCGAGCGAAAATGGTCGGTTCGTAAAGGATTTCAACATCCGGATTGTACAAGGTGAGCGGCGTGTACTGTTCACGGAAGTCACCGACTACCCAGTAGAAGGAATTGCCGATGTTGCCTTCAACGTTGAGCCAGCCCACAGACATCGTCTTGGATGCAGAAGAGAAGTATTCCTGCATGCCGGCGCCAAAGCGGAGCATCACATTGGCACGGACGAATTCATACGGGCGGAAGTGGAAATCAATGTCGGCATTGGCCATTTCATTGCGTTCCACATCCGGCATCTTGTTTGAACCGTTCGGATCGTTTTCTGTGTCAAAGTAAGACGCCTGTGCAATAGCGCGAATCTTACCGCCGATTTCCACACCGCGCTTGGCGTTGATAGAATCGACTTTAGCATCCAATTTTTCCTGCGTCTGCCATTCCGTTGCAGCGGGAACCGTTGCAGCGCAAGCGAGGAAAGCGATCAAGAATTTTTTCATATTCATCTTCATATTTCACGCCCTCCTTAGAACCAAACCTTGGTTTCCGCAGCAATGTAGTGCGAATGCCAATCGTTGACAGAAAGGGTTTCGTCGGAATGCGTCATCCATTTGTAGCGAACGTGCAAGCCTGCGCGGTCCGCAAAATCCCAGTCGAAGCCGAGACCGATTGCCGTTTCAAGGTAATTGATCGGAGCGTATGCATAGTAGCTCGTGGAGACTTCGGAATAGAGATCAGACGTTTTCGAAAGGTTGTTCGTCATCGAATAAGACGTGTAAGCGTACTTGGAGCGGAAGTTTTCGAGGCCGAGGATACCGACCACGTGGAACTTCGGATGTACAGCAATCGCCGGTTCGAACTGTCCAAAGAAGCTCCAGAGAAGCATGTCGGACTGTTCTTCGCTGTAAGCGATCGGAGCGATCGTTGTGGAAACACCGGAGATGGAAGCGTAACCGGTCATCATGACATTGCGATCGGTACCGAACCAGTGGCCGATATCGTAACCGCCCATGAAGGAGAGGAACGTAGACCATTTTGCGTGGCTCGGGATTTCTTGCTTGGTAATCTGTTCGGTGTTTTCGTAAGCAACGAAGGATTCCCACATTTCCCATGTACCACCGTACAAGCCGCCTTTCTGACGACGGAGCTTGATACCGACACCCGGCTCAAGGACACCCGTACGAGCAACATAGCCACTTGCGCGCGGATCGGCGTTACCCGAGTCAGCCCAGAAGATCGGCTTGTGCTTTGTCCAGGAGTTCGTGCTTTCCCACATATTACGGCCGTTCAACCGGTAGTTAAAGACGATCACGTCTTTACCTTCTTCCACCTGACGGTGCAAACCGTACTGCAAGTCAAAATAGCCGCGGTTGAAGGTCGGCTCAAGCTTGAAGTTCAAGCCCATCATGTTCGGCGTATAGCGGAGAGAACCGCCGTTCAAATACATTTCATCCTTGCGCCAGCTGGTGAAGCGGGAAGGGTTGCTCAAAGAATACGGAGAGTAGAAGTCTTTCGGGAGGTAGATACCTTCCACGGTGAGAGGCCAACCGTCAATGTACTTGCTCTGGGCCTTAACGTAAACACCGACCTGCGGAGTTGCGATCGCAGAGTTGTAAGCATCAGCTGCGTAACCGTGGCTCTGAGCGGCTTCATCGGACTTATAGAAGTTCACCGAGTCCGTGATGCTCACGGCCACATCCGCCATCAAATAGAGCTTCGGAGTGAGGTTACCCTTGATATCCACAGAAGCCACGTGGGTGTTCAAAATCGACGGAGAAAGACCTGCGGACAACTGCTGGTTACGGAATTCATCTTCGTAAATCAAGCCCTTGTCGAAGACGACGCCCATATAGTTTGCACCGAGAGTCATCGTTTCAAAGATCTTGTCCTTGGCAAGTCTTCCGTGGTAAACGGAACCGCGCATATCGTGAAGACCGTAGGTTTCCAGTTCACCCGGCTGACCGGCATAAAGGCGGAGACCGTCACGGGTACCCACGTCCATATCCATCGGCAGGGAAACCATGACCTGAGCCTTCATGTTGAACGGCAACTGGTAAACGTTAGCGAAGATACCGCCGAAAGAACGGTTCGTCCAGAATGCACGACCGCCTTCCTTCACAGGCTTAAAGACCTTTTCCTTATAGTAAGTACTGACGGTCTTTTCGTCTTCGAAGAGTTCGTACTGCCAAGCAAAGCGCGGAGCGGTTTCACGTTCCCACATGGTGAGAGGCGAAGAGTTCGCCCAGATCACGCCACCTGCGGTCACGTAGGCGCCAAAGACACCAGCACGGATATCGGCACCCACGTTGAATTCTTCGTCGATGGTCGTCGAATAGTAGTCCGTCGAGTGGTCGTAAAGAACGCGTTCGTCGTTAGTCGGCACGCCGGTGGGCTCTGTTGCGTACTTGTTGCCGAAAGTACCGGAAAGGTCGAACGGGAAGGTGATGTTCGACCACAAGGTCATGTAAGAGTTCGGCATGGCGACGATGTTTGCTTTGAAAACTGCGTCCACTGCGGTACGCGCTTCATCGCTTGCAAATGCCGGAGCCGTGTTGGAGTAATGGAAATTCTTGACGCGGAAAGCCATGAAACCCGAAACTGCCATCGGAAGGTCGTCCTTGCCGAGCAAAGTGGATTCCATGTTATTTGCGAGAGTATCTACAGACGCATGAATCGAGTCCAATTTAACCTGGGTCGGAGTAGCCCAGACGGACGCGGCGCAAGAAGCGATCAAAAAAGAAGAAACTAGTTTACGCATAAAACCCTCTTAAATCGCATTGCGGAAAGGATAGTTTGCCGGGCCTTCGTACGGCTTGCCGTGCTTCTTGATGACGATGTCGTCGATCCAGACCTTGAAGGCTTCGTTTTCGTCCTTACGGACTTCGAGACGGAATCCCTTGAACTTATCCCATGCAAACGGGAGCATCACGTCGCGGGTATTCTTTGCGTCCCAATAAAGACCCGTCATACCGAAGAGCTTTAAAGGAATGCTGAAATGAGTCCATTCCGTTGTGATTTCACCAAGGCTCTTGGAACGGAGCTTCACCTGCAAGGATTCGCCACCGCTCTTCACACCGTCGTCCACAAGCACGAACAGGGCGTTTTCACCGCCCTTATCGCCCTTGATCCAGAACTCGAGGACGCCTTCTTCCAAATACGGAGTCAAGTCTACAGAACCTGCAATACAGATAGCGACACCGGAATAATCGCTTGCGATCAGTTCGATTTCCATGGAAAGAGCGCCTTCCATGGCGTACTTATCCGTGAGTACCGGTTCGGGGTTTTCACGCGGGTACTGGTAAGTATATCCACCGCCACGGGGAATGGCTTCGCGCATGACCACGGTGACAACTTCCTTATCCGGACGGAAAGGCTTGCCTTGTTTCATGACAAAACGGGATTGATCTCGATCGCGGTATTCGCTAAATCCGGCAAAAGAGAACGACACAAGAAGAAGTGAAATGAACAGACACTTCCAGATGGGTTTCTGTATCTTTGCATTCATAGATTTTAATCTCTCCAAAATCCGATAAAAATCCGATTGACCACAATATAACTTGTTTTTTTTACTTTCAAATTTCGTTTTTGCAAAAAAACAATTGCATATGTACCATTTCGTATCAATTTTTCCATTTTATCGCTTTTATAGCGGTTTCATGCGTAAACGCCTTATTTTAGGCGTCTTGACATCCATTTAAGTGAAAATTTATTTTAAGTGCACATTTTATAAGGAGTATCCTGCGATGAAAAAGATTTGGATGCCGCTTTTGGGCGCACTGCTCACCGTTGCCTGCACAAGCAATGATGGCAAGCTTTCCGCCGCGGAGTCTTCAAGTTCTATTGAAAGTTCCGCAAGCGCTGTCCCCGTGGACTATTCCAAGGGCCGTGCTATGAACATCCGTTTAGGACGCGGCATTAACCTCGGAAACTCCTGGGATTCCAAATCGTATGCGGGAGACGTTCCGGAAGAGCCTTACAATTACGGTTACAACGACGATCTGGATGCCGGATGGGGAAACCCGATTAAAGACGGTGATTTCGAAATCGTCAAAGCAGCCGGTTTTAGCCACGTCCGCATTCCGGTCCGCTGGCAGCACAATTCAAACCCGGTGACCCACGAAGTGAACCCGGAACGTTTGGCAGGCGTCATCGAAGACGTTCAGCTGGCGATCGATGCTGGGCTTGCCGTAGTTGTGGATTTCCACTGGTATCAAGAAATGATGGACGCTGCCAACAATTACATCAACGACCCGACAAACAACGCAGCCGCTTACGAAGCCGAAAAAACGCATTTTGTTTCGATTTGGACTCAAGTTGCGACCGCATTCGAAAATCAGCACTTCCCGGATTCCCTTCTCGTTCTTGAAATCATGAACGAACCGACGATCAAAAACGAAACCGTTTTGAATGACGTTCTGCTCGCGGCTTATAACGCTATCCGCAGTGCCGCTCCGGGCAAAACCATCATGTTCGAATCTTACCACGCGGCAAAATTCGGCGATCTGGGAGCATTGAACCTTCCGCAAGACGGAAACATCATTTTCTCAGGTCACTATTACGAACCGTACACCTATACCCATGAAGGTCACGGATACAATTGCGCCGGCGAAGATACTTACGCATCTACCGCGTCTACGGATATCGCTTCTTACGTGGCGCTTGCCCAAAGGCTTTACCCGGACGTAAACGGCGGACACATTCCGATGAACATGGGCGAATTCGGCGTTGCAGCCGGAGCTCGTAGCAGTTGCGGAGACAAAGGTCCAAACGATAAATACTGGGTCCTTTGGAGCAAAAAAGCCATTGCCGCTGCCGAAAAATACGACATCAGCTGGACTTATTGGGGATTCACCAAGGTGGGCGGATTTGAAGCTTACGACCGTTACAACAACGTTTGGTATTCGGGCATTCTGGACGCCTTCTTCCAAAATTAACGGATAATCGGGCGATTTTCCGCAAAAAACTTTTGAATGGCGAGATCTTCGGATTTCGCCATTTCTTTTGCCATTTCTTCCACGGGCCGCTTGGAATGGTAGAATTCCCGGTACAAACGTTCGATTTCTACGATTTTGGATTCCGGAAAACGTTCCGGGTGTTTGCGCAAAGCGTGCAAATTGACCCCAGCAAAGCGGAGCGGATTACCAAGTGCTTTCACGTACGGTGGAACGTCTTTGTCCACTTTGAGTGCCGCGCCGATAAAGCTGAACGCGCCGATACGGCAGTTCTGGGTGACGCCTGCTGTACCGCCTAAATTGGCGTGTTCCCCGATTTGAACGTGACCGGCAAGCTGGACTGCGTTCGATATGATGGCACCGTTTCCGATGCGGCAGTCGTGGGCCACATGGACGTAGGCCATGATGAGCACGTCGTCACCGACTAGAGTCTTGCCGGTAGCACCTGTGCCGCGGTGGAGAGTCGCATATTCGCGGATCGTCGTGCGTTCCCCGATTTCAAGAGTCGTTTTTTCACCGCTAAATTTCAGATCCTGGGGAATATTTCCAAGACTTGCGCCGTCAAAAACACGGGTGTCCGCCCCGATTTTTACATAGGGTAGTACATGCACGCGGGATTCGAGAACGACATTTTCGCCGATTTCACAAAAATCTTCCACAATGCACCAAGGACCGATACAGACGCTTTCGGCAACACGTGCATTTGGGCTTACATAAGCGGAAGGATGAATCATCATGGCTACAGAATAATAAATATATTTTGCGCGTTATGCTAAGCATCTGCGTTCTCGGAGTCCTCACGGCACTTTATGCCGTCCTTTTTCTGTACTTTTCAATTGGCCTTTTGCGGGCCAAGAAAGACCGTGAAAAGCCAGAAAAGCTGTGGACTGTTTCCGTGATCGTTCCACTCCGAAATGAAGAGGAGCATGCAAAGCGTACTCTCGAAGCTTTGAACGCACAGGATTACACAGGCGAGTGGGAAGTCATTTGTGTGAACGACCGTTCCACAGACAGCACCCCGCAGATTCTAGAAGAATTCGCAGCGACTCACCCGAGATTTTCGGTTGTCCACGTTCCCATGGATGCGACCTACCTGGAAAGTCCGAAAAAACGCGCACTGGAAACCGGCTTTAAAGCGGCGAAATATGAAATTTTAATGACTATGGACGCGGACTGCATTCCTCCGCAAGGATGGGTTCGTTCCATGGCAAACCGTTTCCGCGGGAACATCGCCATTGTGCAAGGACCTAAAAAGAATTCCGGTTCACCGGGAATTGTCCACGCCTTTCAAAAACTTGAAACCCTCGGTTATACATCCATTGAAGCGGCCGGTTTTAGCATGGGGACGCCCATGGTAGCAAGTGCCGCTGCCCTCGCTTACAAAAAAGAGCTGTTCTTTCAAGTCGGGGGCTTTGGAGATCTCGTTCACCTGTCTTCGGGCGATGACGATATGCTGGTGCACAAGATGATCCATGAGCCGAATGTGGAATTCTGTTACAATCTGGATAAAGACGCCGTTGTGGAAACCGCTCCCGTCGATACGTTCAAAGGTCTTTTGAATCAACGTGCCCGCTGGTCGAGCAACGGAACGAGCTATACGAACCATTTGTACACGCTCTTTTTGACCCTTATTTATTCGTTTTACGTGTGGCTTTTTGTTTCGCCGTGGCTTGCGCTGTTTTTAGGATTTCCCTGGCGCTGGTTTGCAATTCCATTTGCGGTGAAATGCGCTGTGGACGCTTTGTTTTTGACGATTGGAGCGGTGCGGCTCGGGGAAGTGAAGCTCTTGAAAGCGCTTCCGATGACCGAACTTTTGCAAGTGCCGATTATTGCGGTGGCAGTTCCACTAGGAATTTTTAAGATATTCCGTTGGAAGTAAAAAGCGCCCGCTGCATACAAGTTTTGCCAAATTCCAAAGCGGCTTCGCGAGATGCGATTTCCCCTTGCAATTGAAGTTCAAATTCCGCTTTTAAAATTTCACCGACCCGTTTACCGGGCTGCAATCCCATTTGAAGCAAGTCCGCGCCTTTTAAAAGCGGTTCCGGCGAATGGGTAAACACTCCCAGTTCTTCGGCAGCCGTTTTGAACTTTTCAGCAATGCCCGGGCGCAAATCGTCCGAAAGCAAAGGCGTCGATTTCAAATAAAGATATGCGAGAAAAAGTCCGTTCTGCTCCACGGACGCTCGGCGCAAAAATTCCCCATTGAAATCTTCTTCTTCGGCATGGTCGAGCAGCTTTGGAATAAAGCGGAACAGCAGCGGAATTCGCTTGAGCAAATGAACTTCGTTGGTGATGCGAACGAGAAATGCTTGGACTTCTTTCTCGTTTTTTGCACCGGACAAAAGCGCTGTAAAAGCCAAAACTTCTTGGGACGTGAGATCGGCAACTTGCGGAAGTTCCCCCGAAATGCTATCGAGAAGATTTCCCAGCTTTTCAAAAGAACCTTCCAACGGACGAATTTCCGGAAAGAAACATCCCAAATCCATATTCAAATACGCTTGCAGTCCAAGGCTCGGCGTGCCCGGTTTAAGCAGCCATTTTTTGAATTCTTCAAAAATGCGTTCTGAAGAAAGGTCGGCTAAAGATAGCGAACGGCAAAGTTCCGCCGTTTCCGGTGCAAGGGAAAGTCCAAAGCGGGAAGCGAACTGCACTCCGCGCAAAATGCGAAGGGAATCTTCCGAAAATGCAGACGATACGTGGCGAAGAATCTTTTTTTCTAAATCCCCTTTGCCATCATACGGGTCAGAAAGTTCAAGATCCGGCAAGGAAAGCCCCATGGCATTTACCGTAAAATCGCGACGGCGAGCAGCTTCTTTAAACGTCAAATGCAAATGGGTTTGCACAAGAAATCCCCGGTGACCTTCTCCAATTTTGCTTTCGGTCCGCGGAAAGGAAAAGTCCAGTTCAAGCCCATGAGTGACGAGGTGCACCACGCCAAAGGCTTTTCCCACCAGATTCGGGCGTCCGAACTTTTTTAAGACGCTCAAAAGAGTGTCTTGATCGATGTCGTAAACTTCCACGTCAAAATCCCGGGACATCCGATCGAGCATCGCATCGCGGACAAAGCCTCCCACGAGGTAACATTTGCCGCCTGCATCACGGATTGCTTCTGCGATCTGAATTAAACGGTGGGGAATTTCGGAGCGGACCTTGTCGAGATTCATTCCGGAGCTCCTACTTCTTCGGCGGGAGCTTTGACGTTTGCAGAATCCGGATTTGCTGTCGAATCCTTTTTGGAATCGGCGTAAAGTTCATAAATGCTCTTTTTGAATTTGTTCGTCAGCGAATCGGACTTGGCGTATTCTTCCTGTTCCGCGCGACACTGTTCCAATTCTTCCCGTGTCCATTCCCGTTGATCTGGAGACATTGCCGTGTGATTTAAACGATATTCGATTTCGGCACAGACCGGTTTTTGACGTTGCGAAGCACAGCCCGCAATCAAAAAGATGGAAAGCAAAACGAGTCCGAACTTTTTCATAAGCCCTCAAAGGATCAATGCAGAATGATCAATTTTCCCTGCTTCTTTTTGGAACCTTTTTTGATAAGGTAATGGTAAAGGCCCGGGGCTACATACACTCCATGGCGATCCTTTCCATTCCACACGACGCGACCTCCGTCCAATTCGCTTCCGGAGAAGGAACGCACCAAGTGAGCTCCTGCATTGTAAATCGAAATGACAGCGTCTTCCGAAACGTTTTCAAAAGTAACGGATTGTCCAAGGTTTAAACGCAGCGGATTCGGGTACACCTTGATTTCCGGGCCTTCCGAAGTCATATAGGCATCGGTTTCCCGCAAATCCGTGCGGAAGTAAGCAGACATGCCGTTCTTGTGAACGAACCATGCTGTTCCTTGCTTGGTATCGATCGCAACATCGTAAACGATGTCGTTCAAAAGTCCATTGCGCGACACGTATCGGGTCGCTTTCATCGTGTCCGGGCTACTTGCCGTTTTTTGAATCATGTAAACGCCGCTTCCAATGGTTCCGATCCAAAGTCTGTTGTTCGGGTCTACTTCAATAGAAGAAAGGCTTGCATGTTCATAAGAAGATGTTTTGTGGGGAGCTTGTACCGAATCCATTCCCGATTCCCACTAGGCAACGGTCGATGCGGTAATCGCCCAAAGACGATTTTCCTTATCGAGATCCATATCCACAATCATCTTGTGATCCGGTGTCGGAACAGACATCTTCGACACGATTTTCAATTCCCCACCCGTTTCTGAAATCGGCGTAATGGTGAAAATATCGAGAACGCCTTGACCGTCCGTCCCTTCCGTCGTTCCTCCGGCGGAATAAAGAATCCATTCCGTACTGTCGTCCGACCAGGCCGAAAGGAGCGTTCCTCCGAATTTTCCAGAACCGACTTGCCCTGCGCAACTCACACTTCCCGATTCATCGACATAAGCAATGCCATAAGCCGAATTTCCCCAATAGCTCACAAGCCAACCCAGACTATCCGGTGCAGGAGTCACCCCAACAGGCACAATGTAATTTGGCAAATATTCTTCGACGCAAGTATGGAGATCCGCTGTCACTTCGGCCTCTAAATGCATTCCATGGTCCGCATACTGGCGATACCCATACCCCCAGATTCCCACCAGAGTTTTCCCATCGGAAAGGGTCGCCAAATTTTTGAGCAAACGGGTATAGGCTTCCGTTCCGCCGTAGAATACAATGGGGTTCTCCGGTTCTTGGAATGTCCAAGATTCGCCATCGCTCCAACCGAACTGCCCGTACGTAGAATAAACCGTTACACCGCCGTCACCATCGACAAAAGGCGTCGCCACATAGGGATTCATCATGGAGAAATAAGCCCATTCCGAGACATTGGAAGCTTTAGAGCCGTCGTAACGCCAAACGGAATCTTCCCCGATGAGATAAGCGTAATCTTCTGCCACTGCGATTTGCCGAACTTTGGAACTGTCACCGTTCCACAGCTGCGGGAACTTCTTGGCGGTCAAAGTATCGCCGAGGGCAACTATCGGGGAAAGGGTTTCGTCAAAGCTCACCGAAACCTTTCCCTTGTTCACAAAAATATGCTGGATTTCTGTTTTGGCAGTATCACCGCTCGGGAACGAACCTGCAAAATTCCAGGATTCCGGATCGGCAAGCGTCACATCTTGGGCAAGAGCTTTCCAGTTCATTTCGCGGTAATAAACTTTAGCCCCTAGCGCCACAAAAAGAGAATCCCCCTGAATGAGCATTGCCGAAGGAGAATTGGATTTTAACGAAGCGTCCGCAATTCTCGAAATAGAAATCAGGGATTTCCGATCGGCATAGTCGAAGAAAGAAATTTTATCCCGAAAGCCCAAAACCAGAATGGAATCCGCCGTCACGGCGAGCCCCGGAACAAGATCTTCCCCCACCGAAGCGTAGGAACGATTCAAAATGGCAAACTTTCCATTCCCAAGATATGCCGACACGACACCATTATCGGAAATCGTCAAAATGTCGCCGGAAGCCGCATGGACAATCCCGTAAATATTTGACGATTCCAGTCCGTCTTCCGAAGTAGAAACGCTGGATGTCCCATCCGGATTGATAAAGCGAACCCCGCCATCTGTCGCAAGAATCAGCGTGTTACCGGCAACAGCACCTTCATAAAAATGATCGGTGCGGGAAAAATCAGACCATCCGCCCGATGCCAAAGCATTGGACACGATCAAAAGAATTAAAGAGCGGAGCAAAAACTTCACTCTTTAATATTACCAAAATCTTTAGGACTTTTTTACAAGCTCCAGCACATTTTGCCGCATTTTTTCCACCGAAACAAGGATTCTTTTTGAAACCGTGGAACGTTTGATACCCGTCATCTCGGAGAGCTCCCCCACCGAAAACCCCTTTAAATAATGCAAATCGACCAAAGTCCCCAAACTCGGTGAAATTTTGTCTAGCAAGGAATTTATGTCCTGCTCATCAAAAGTCTGTTGTAAATTGGCGGAATTTCGCCGTGTTTCGTAATGGTAATACTTTTCACATACGTTTTGCGTGCGTTTGCGGTAACGGATTTCGTCATAACAAATGTTTTCGGCCACACGGATCAGCCAACGTTCCGGATTATCCAACTTTCGCACGTCTTCATAATGCGTATGGAGCCGAATGTAAACATTTTGCAGAAGATCCTGTATCGACAACTCGTCATGGATTCGATACGAACACAATTTGTAAATTTGGTACCGATGACGATTCCAGAATTTCAATATATCTTGATTACGCGCGGGCCCTTGAATACAGGCCATAAAGCTCCTCTCCCAATAAAGGAGCATCCGAAAAGCGATGGGTTAAAGATAAATGCAAAGGAGCGCTTTGTTTTGAAAATGTTTGAAAAAAAATATTTTGCCACCTATAAGTTGCAAACCATTCTTTTATCCATTTTACTCTTTTTTTGCGCACAAAGTTATGCGCAGAACTTTGACCTTGTAGCTGCCGGGGGCGTCAACCTGAACGGAATGGAGCCTCCCAAGGTGGAAATCCTGTATCCGAACGAAGCCACCCACGCAGGATCCGAAGTCACCGTTCAAATTACCATTCCCGAAAAGTGGCATGTGAACGCCAATGTTCCCGCCGATCCTTTTTTAAAACCTTCCACCATCGACATCAAAGCCCGGGGCATTGAATTCGATGAAGCGATTTGGCCCGAACCGATTAAAGAGTACAGCGAAGCGTTGGATTTTGAGAATCTCGTTTTTAAAGGGACCTTCGAAGTTAAAATTCCCATCAAAGCCATCGCCGCCGATTACGACACAAGCACCACCAACGTCAACTTCACTTACCAAGCTTGCAGCCAAATCTGCCTTGCGCCGCAAACCGTCCACGCTTCTTTAGAATTAAACCTTCTGGGACAAAGCCGTAACGATTCCGCGGAAGAACCTTCAAAAAAAAACTCCGCTGATTCCATTGCGCTCCTTTTAGGGCTCGCCTTTTTAGGCGGTTTGATTTTAAACCTGATGCCCTGCGTTTTACCGGTGCTTTTTTTAAAACTTTTTAGCCTTGCAAGGAACGCAGGCGAAACCCGTTCCAGGCATTTCAAATTGACGCTATTCCTTGTGCTCGGAATTCTTTCTTCGTTCTGGGTTTTAGCAGGAATCGTTTCTTTGATCAAAGCGGGCAGCGGAAACGCCGGATGGGGATTCCAATTCCAGAATCCGGGATTTATCGCTTTCATGGTGGTGCTGCTTTCGGCATTCGCCATGAATTTATTTGGATTTTTTGAAATTTTCTTACCCGGTCAAGCGCTTACAAAAATGGATGCGGCAACCAAAAAAGAAGGCCTTGCAGGCGCTTTCTTCAGCGGCATTCTGATGGTGCTCCTAAGCACGCCGTGCTCTGCACCCTTCCTTGGCACAGCCATGGGATTTGCCTTTACGCAAAGTGCAGGGATCTTATTCCTTTTCTTTACGGTAGCGGCTCTTGGACTTGCGTGCCCTTACATTCTGGTTGCTTTGTTCCCAAAGGTTTTAAAAGTATTTCCAAAGCCCGGAACCTGGATGGTCAAATTTCAAAAAGTTCTCGGTCTCTTTTTGCTCGGCACGGCCATTTGGCTTGTGTGGGTCGCGTTCCAAATGACAGGATTTGCTGGCGCCGCCATCATCGGATTTTTTGGAATTGTCGCTATGATTTTTTCTGTGGTATTCGGAAAATTTGCACGACCGGATAAACCTTTTATCCGCGAACCGGTATCCCTTGCTGTTATCGCTGCGGTATTTTTTGCAGCGTGGTTCTTGGGCGGTAAACCGGCCGTTCAAAACGTGATCGAAGAAAAAGCCCGTGCAGCAGCCGAAGAAACTTTAGGAAGTGACGGTTGGTATCGCTATTCCGAAGCATCGTTCAAAGCGCTCTCCCAAAAGGGGCAACCGATTTTTGTAGACGTAACCGCAGACTGGTGCCTCACCTGCAAAACGAATGAAGCGGTGGTACTATCCCGTGACGATGTCAAAAAGCTCTTTGAAGAAAGCAACGCGATTCTCATCCGTGCCGATTACACGCTTGAAACGGCAGAAGTCTCGACACTTTTAAGAACCCTTGGAAGGAGCGGTGTCCCAGCATACGCTGTTTTCCATCCAAAATTCCAAAAATGGAACGTTCTTTCCGAAATTTTAACCGTTGACGATATCGCAAAAGCGTTGAAGTAAATAGATTTGATACTATGAAAGTTGCCCTTCTTACCAATGAATTTCCCCCCGACATCTATGGCGGTGCCGGCATTCACGTTCAGTTCCTTTCCCGCGAACTTCGCACCCATTGCGAAATCGAAGCACGGGCCTTTGGACAGCAGAACGATTTTGAAAAGAACCTGCATGCGTTAGGATTTGCTCCGAAGCTAGACTCCAAACCGGTAGATCCGCGCATGTCCAAGATTTTGAACCCGCTCGACATCAACCTTCAGTGGGCCAGCAGCCTTGAAGGCATTGACATTGTCCATTGCCATACTTGGTACAGCCACTTCGGTGGAGTCGTCGCAAGCAAGCTTTTTGAATGCCCTCTCGTGCTCACGACCCATTCGCTTGAACCGCACCGTCCGTGGAAAGCAGAACAGCTCGGCAACGGCGGATATCAAATGAGCACCTGGATTGAACGTTCCGCTTACCAAGCCGCCGACGGAGTCATCGCCGTTTCCAAAGAAATGAAGCGTGACGTCATGGAACTTTACGGAGTACCTTCGGACCGCGTCCAAGTGATTTACAACGGCATCGACCCGGACTTTTACCAGCCGACATTTGAGCCGGAAGTTCTTGACAAGTTCGGCATTGACCGCAACAAGCCATTTATCCTTTTCGTGGGCCGCATTACCCGTCAAAAGGGCATTTCGCAGCTCATCAGTGCCATTCCACACATTCGCAAAGACGTCCAAGTCGTCCTTTGCGCAGGCGCGCCAGACACTCCGGAACTCGCTGCGGAATGCGAAAGCAAAATCAACGCATTAAAACAGACCCGTGACGGCATCTTCTGGATTCAAGAAATGATGAATCACAAGGAGCTGCGTGTCCTTTACACATATGCAACCGCATTCGTCACACCGTCCCTTTACGAACCTTTCGGCATCATCAATTTGGAAGCCATGAGCTGCGGAACGCCTGTCGTAGGCAGCGCCGTAGGCGGCATTCCAGAAATTATCGTCGATGGCAAAACGGGCTTCCTCGTTCCGCTAGAACCGACTTCGGCGACGAACTTTGAACCGAAAGATCCAGACAAGTTCCAACACGCTCTTGCCGAAAAGCTGAACCAGCTGTTAGACAACCCGGACCTTGCAAAGCAATACGGCGAAGCAAGCCGCAAGCGTGCCATTGAAGTGTTCAGCTGGAAGAGCATTGCCAAACAGACCTTCAACTTCTACGAAACGGTGATTTCCCGTTACAAAGCAGAAGGGCCAAGAAAGTAATCTCTCATTGTAAAAAGGAGTCGCTAACGCGACTCCTTTTTTGTTGGTAAAAGTCTACTTTAAAGTTCCTTTGAAATGGAAGTTCTTTCCATTCTGAGAAACTTGCACAAAGTAACTGCCCCGGGGAAGTTTTTGACCGTTCCATTCCAAGGAATTTTTACCGGCAACGGCTTCCATTTGAAACGTTTGGATTTTTTCACCTTTGGCAGTGAGAACGTTTACTTCTGTAGTGCCAGAGTTTTCCAGATTCAAAAGGATTTCCGTCCGCGAAAACGCGGAAAGTCCGCTTGATTCCGAAGAAGTTTCTTTGTCGGTCGCAGATTCTAGCGTATAGACTTTAGCGTTCACATTTGCCAATTCGACGTCGTCTAAAAACACAAGTTTTTCATTTTTCTTATCAAGTACGCTTTCCCCGTCCGATTTCACCACGATTTTTTCTCGTTTCAAATCGAAAGAGAGCGTCTCATTTCCTCGCAGCACGACGACTTCAAGCTTTTCGCCAGGATTTCCGCGGAGAACTTCCATATCATATTCCAAACTTTCCCCTTCTAGCGGGATTCCATTTGCCGAAAGCAAAAAGTCCCCCACCGCTATGCCCGCTTTTTCTGCCACAGATCCGTGCACCACACGAGCCACTTCCGCACCGAATTCCGACGGATACACGGCAAGGCCGATTCCGCCAAAAGATTCTGCGGCAAGGAGCATTTTTACAGAAGCCAAAAGGCTTGCAATCCAAAATTTTTCCATTGAAAAACCTCCGAAAGAATTGTTTTGTTTTGAATTAAAGAGTCCAAAACGGACGTCGGCAATTTCATAACGCCCTTTTGGAAAGCGGCGACGTAAAGAGTGTCCTTCACCAATACGCCGTCAAGAATTTCTGCAACGCCTGCAATCGGTGGAAGATCTTCCCAGCGGTTTTCTTTGGGAATGTACACCGCAGAACCTTCCCCGAGAAGGACGAATTGATTTTGATAAGGAAGAATGCGATAGACGGAAGCCGGAGTCTTTGATGCCAAAGCGATGTCTTCGTTTTGAAACAGCAAAGTGCATTCCAATTTTTGCGTCCAGTTTTGAGATGCGGAAAGTTGAAAGACCCCTTCCAAATTGGCAAAGCCAACGAGAAGGCCATCCTCATTCCAAACAGCATCCCTTGCAAGCGTAGAAGATTCGTTCCAAATTCCATTTTCGCATTGAACCCGCGGCTTATCTAAAACGTGCCACACTGAATCCGATGCGTCAAAACGGACGATTCCATTCCCATATGTCATGGCGAAAAGAGAACCCTTCCATTCCACAGCTCTTAAAAAAGACTCTTCCAAAGGAAACCCTTCGTTTAGAATTTTCCAAGTGCCGTCTTCCATTTCAAAATAGATGGGATTGCGCTCCCCTATTTTTCCACGGGAAAGGGACAAAACCAAACGCCCTTGAAATTTGGCAATCCCATCGATTCCATAAGCGGTATCCAGAATCGGATATTTGGAATCCACTATGGGAATCGGGACCGCATTCCAAGTTTCTTTTTGGGGATCGAACTTCCAAAGATGCGCCCCGTCACGGCTTTTGAACGTTCCCACCAAAAGTTTTCCACTGTCGGAATAAAGAACGTTGGGAATATCACCATTGGGCAATTCAAGTTCTTTCCAAAGAAGGCTTCCCACTTTTCCGATAAAAAGTTGAAAGCGCCTTTCGCCATTGATAACACGATCGTTGCGGGCAAAAAGAAACTCCCCCGCTTGCGCTACGGATTCAATTCCCGTTCCCAAGGAATTCACTTCCGAAAGTTCCACAGCAAGCCCTGCCGAAGACCAGCCAACTGGTTTACTCTCAGTCGTCCCTTCAAGCGATTCTTTAAAAGAACAAGCGCAAAGGAAAAATAGAACGAACAGAATCCACTTCACGAAGCACCGCCTAGCATCTGGTCCGGATTCGCAAATACAAAGCCGCCAAGTGGAAGTTCCTTTTTAAGCGCATTGACTTTTTTCTTCGCAATGTTGCATTTGGAATCGTCTAAAGCGCAATAAATGTCCAAGCCTTTACGTGCAGCGCCTTCCATTTCCACCAGGTTCAAATGGAGGTTGTAATCCTGTTGATCAATCACTCCGTAGTCCAAGATGTCTCCATGGGGAACAAAATTAAACGGGTATCTGTCTGGAACTTGCGAAAGATAAATGTCGTAAGTTTTTGGCTGCAAAAATTCCTTTTGATATTTAGGGCCTAGCTTTTTCTTTTTATCCACAAACTGCTGACTGTAAGACGTCACCAGTAAATCACTTGAGCTCAGCCATTCTTCCATCAGGTTGTTGTAAAAGTCAACCCACTTTTGAACCCCTCCAAAATTACTCAGCTTAATGCCTTTGGAGTTGTAAAGCAAAGTGTTAATAAAGGCGGTCACCGAGAAGCAACTCTTCTTTGAGACATCATCCCCTTTGCAAAAATCCGAGCTTCCTTCTGCCAATTGGTTCATGAAAAAGTTCCGAATTCCGCGCATGTCCGAAGAATAAAGTGGCCGCATTTGTACATTTTTACCGTTGGGAAGTTTTGGATAACCCTCTTTCGTCAAATTTTGAATGAACTGCGAGTGCGTTGCCAAATGGCTTCCGTCCTTGTGCCAAGCCCAAAGAGTATCGCGCATCGGCTTTAAAAAATCGATTTTTTCTCGGCCTGTTTCTGCTCTTCGACTTCCTTGATAAACGAAGCAACAGCTGGATAGGATTTTTTAATGTTTTTGTAATCGTCCGCAAGTTCCGATCCAAAATGCGGAGTGTTTACCGTAACAACGCGACGGATATGATTCGCCGCATTCTTCTTTCCTGTAGGATACGATTTGGAATTCGCCCGTAAACCGCGAAGCATTTCACGAATAACCAAGCCGCCTTGGCTATGAGCCACCAAATCCACCTGATTCTGATCGTTTTTCCACCAATCTTTTCCATAATGCTTTTCCAAAATATCTTCGAGATATTTGTAAAGAGCAAAAGAAATAGAATGATCCCGCTGATTATTCTTCCAATGTGGCAATGCTTGCACTAACTTTCCATTTTTATTTTCGTAAGGAGCCGTAAAAAAGTAAAGGCCATTTTGGTTAATCTTTTTACTGCTGATATCCAAATTTTGATCTCTGGCAATGACATCTGGCAAAGAACCGTCATCATATCCGCTGACTTTTCCATTCAAAAAGTCTTTGTTCTTAGGGTCTGTTTTTCCTACCGGTTTTGCTCCAAACGATGTGAAAGACGCATTATGCCCCGGAACAAAAACAATCGGACGTTTTAACCTTTTATTTCCATTTTTCTTTTCTGGGAACGAAACTTTTCGCCCATCCCACATGCTGTAGATTTCTTCCGTAGGAACGCGATTCAGTTTGCCACAACCTTTTTTCTTCAAAAACTTTCCAGTCGATGCGTCATAATCCGAAAGAGACACCTCTTTCCATTTATTTGTTTTAGTTCCTGTAGTTCGCAACGCCCACTGGAAATCGCCATTATACGTTAAGCCGTTTCCGCAAGACACCTGATATTGTACGTCATAGTAACATTGGATATACGAGGCACAAGCGGAGCATTGAACGGAAGGATCCCTTCGCGTGTAATACTTCAGCTTGGTCACTTTAAACGCATCTTTTTTAAATTTCCCATTTGATCCAATATCCGTGCAATACGAATTTGACAAATAGTTCGATTTGGGATTTTGAATTTTGTCTGCGGAAACAGGTTTTCCCGGGTACGTCACCGCGGTTTTGTCATAATCTTCCGAAAAATAAATCAAAGAGCTGTCTGTTTTCGCAGAACACAGTGCAACAGCAGAAAACACGATCAAAGGTAAAGCTTTGCAAAAAAGCTTCATTTTAATTCTCCTAAAAAATGTGAAATTCAAAAAAAGAAGATCGAGCGCATACGCTCAGAAATCTACAGAAGAGCGCTCCCCTCAAAGAATTTGCCGCGCCCGAGCAAAATGCGATTTGAATTATAAAAGAGAAAACCGCATCCGTCAAGGATGCGGTTTCTTTGTTCCCAAAATCTTCAGCGATTAATCACTTTTAACGTGACAAAATTTGTCACATTAAATTCTATCAAGATAAACCCATCGTTACACCGGGTCCAGCAATTCTACTGTGCCCGCTGCCCGAAGGAACAATTTCGATATGGTTCGAAATTTCTTCCTTAAGGCGTCCCACGTGAGAAATCACCCCGACCAGTTTATCGCTGCGCTCACCCAAATTACGAAGCACTTCAATAGCTCTCTGAAGCTTTCGATCGTCCAAAGAGCCAAAGCCTTCGTCAAGGAAAAGGGTATCGATTCGAACCCGCTGGCTTGCTAGTGACGAAAGTCCGAGCGCAAGCGAAAGACTCACCAAGAAAGTTTCACCGCCCGAAAGGTTCGCTGCCAAACGGGACGTTCCACATTCCGCATCATAAAGGGAAATGTTCAAACCGGTTTCATCGGTTTCGATTTTGTAACGGGAATCCAGTCCGTGCAAATGGGTGTTTGCAGCCGAAATCAACTTGCGAAGAGTCAGCTGTTGCACATATTCCACAAACTTTTTGCCATCGGCACTTCCGATCAGTTCATTCAAAGAATTCCAAACGCGCACAACCTTATCTTGGACATCTTTATCCACGATGACTTTTTGGAAAGTCTTTTTGGCAACGTTATTTTCGAGATAAATGCGGTTCTTTTCTTCTAGTTGTGTTCCGATATCCGCAATTTCCTTCGAAAGGGATTCCATTTTGAACTTCACCGTCTGCAAAGTCTGATGGCCCGTGTCCATGGAACGCAATTTTGCCAGTTGTTCTTCGGCTTGCTGCAATTGACCTTTGCGAGTTGCAAAATCCGAAGATACCCTTTCAATTTTTTGCGTCATGCAAAGCCTTTCTTCTTCCGAAAGGCATGCACGTTTCAAGTCTTCTTCCGAAGCAAAGCTGTGTTCCCGCAGTTTCGCCTGCAAATCAAATTCCAAGGATTCCTTGTCCCGTTCGCTGTTCGAAAGCTGATCGGAAATCGTCTGCAATTGCGTTTGAACGCTGGTAACATCCTTTTCGCAACTCTCGCGTTTTTCCATAAGATTCACGCGCAAAGCGGATATGGCATCGATTTTGTTCTGCCATTCCCGACGGTCTTCTGCCACATTGCGGGTTCCAAAAAGCTTTTGGCGTTCCGCAGACTTGGCTTGACCTTCCGACTTTCTTTTTTCTAAATCGTCTTCGAGAAGAGCCAGTTCTTTTTGAGCGTTCTGCGCATTTTCTACGAGGCTCGCTTCCTTGGCGTCCAAAATGGACAGCTGATTTTTGCAAGAATCGATTTTTTTAATGCAAGCGTTCCATTGCGACGCCCATCGGCTGATTTTTGCAAGCACCGCCTGTGGCGACTGCAAATCGGCTTCGGCAAATCCAAAAGGTTTCAGTTTTTCAACGACCATCTGGAACGAATCCTTCACCGCCTGGATTTTTTCTTGAACTTCGCTTTCGCAATTTTTAGCCGTTTCTTCTGCGGCACGGACTTTGTATTCCGCATCGCTCGCTTCTGCCTTTGCAGTTTCATAACGTTCCTGCAAATGGTTCAAACGGCCCGCAGTCGCAGTCAAATCGCCCACCGAAACATTTGCATTTTCATGCTGGGCATGGAAAACGCTTCCGCAAACCGGGCAAGCATCCCCATCTTCTAACGATGCCTGAACAAAAGAAACGATCTTGTTCATATCGTTGGAAAGGCAACGGTCCCGTTCGTCGCTCACATTTTTCAAATTCAACTGCTTGTTGCGCCAAACATTTTCGGCATCCGTCTTGCGAGAACGGGCGATCGCCAAAGCGCTCTTCGCCTTTTCCACAGCCCCGTTGGCATCGTCCAAACGGTTCAAACGATCCGAAATCACCGCCTGTTCGCTTTCGAGCATTTTGTGCGTCGGATTCGCCGTTTCGTAATTCACGTTTTCGGAAAGTTCCCTTTCCACATCTTTACGCAAATTGCTCAGTCGAACGCCCTCCTGCCGGTAAGACTCCAACAGGTCTTTTTTGGTGCGAACATCCTGCAACTTTTCCGCATAGTTTTGCCGAATACGTGTAATTTCGGAATCCAAGGCAGAAACCTTTTCACGCAGTTCATTGCGCGCTTTATCGTCCGTGCGAAGCGTTGCCTCTTCGCGGATGCGCATTTCTAATTCCATCTGGACTTGGCGTTTTTTCTGTTCGAATTCAGGAACTTTCTGCAAAAGCTCTTTTTTCTGCGTCAATTTTTCGGCATGGTCTTTTCGAACGTGCTGCAACTTTTCCAGTTCGGGCATCAAAAGTTGAGCTTCACTTCCACGGGCAAGGCGTTTACGGGAAGGGTCCAGTTCTCTATTTTCCAAAGCCAAGGCATCTACCGATTCCCTAAGAATTTTGCAGTTCTTTTCGGAATCGATAATCTGAAGAAGAATGCGTTCATAGTCTTCATTCCGCTTCAATTCCTTTTCTTTGGAATCCTTTGCTTTGCTCGCCGCATCAATCCACGCCTTTAAATCCCTTTCTTCATTTTCGGGCAAAAGGTGTATGCCGGAAAGAAGGCTCTGCAATTCCTTCTGACGCGTTTCTTCGGCCTTGTTGCGATCGTACACCGCTTTCGAAATTTTGCGGTAAATGCCCTGACCCGAAAGTTTTTCAAGAATGGCCGCTTTGTCTTCACGGCTGCTCTTGAGGAAGCTGTCAAAGCCTCCCTGGGGAAGCATCACGGCCCGCATAAACTGGTTAAAGTTCAGTCCGACGATTTCTTCGATTTTCTTCTGAGCTTCTGTCGATTTCGAATACTCGTCTTTAGCGACAAACAAACCCTTTTCTTCAAAAAGGATTTTCCGTTCCGGGCTCTGCATAGCGCCATCGGCCCGGTTGTGGCTGCGGTGCACCTTCCAAATCGCTTTGTAACGGGCCCCTGCCGATTCAAAAATCACTTCTGAAAAAGCTTCGCCTGTACCCGTCGTCATCACCAGTTCCGGGCCCACGTTCATATTGCGTTTATCCGCCACATTTTCCTGTCGCGGAGTCTTGCCGTAAAGCGCCAAGGAAATCGCATCCAAAACGGAAGTTTTACCCGAACCTGTCGGACCGGAAATCGCAAAAAGGTGATTGCGCAAAAAAGCCGGATCGTCAAAACGGATATTCCATTCCCCGGCCAAGGAATTCACATTCTTAAAATGGAGCGCGATAATTTTCATTAGTCCACCATTCCTTCCTGAACGGACTTCAAAATTTCTTGGAACGCCAGTTCCACCCGAGTTTTCAAATCCGGATCCTGATCGAATTTGGATTCAGCACTTTCCAATCGACGTTCAAAAACTTCCGTCGGAGAAAATTCCGAAAGATCCCTTTCTTCGCCAAGAGCCGCTTGAGAATTATCGACACGGGCCGCATATTCCGCCTGCACAAGTTCAAGGCTCGTCCGTTCAAAATCATCCGCCAAATTTTGACGAAGACTTCCCACGGATCCTGCACCTGTAAAGCGTACACGAACCCAGGCCCCCGGAGTTTCTTTATCCTGAACAGCAATTTTTCCGCGGATTTCCGAAAGGTCCGTTCCCGAAATCGTCACGAGCTTTCTCGGCAAGTTCAAACCCATGGGACGAACGACAGGCGCCTTGCCTTGTTCCAAATCCACAATCAAAACTTCACTCCGCGAACGGGCTTCGTCAAAGCCCATGGGAAGCGGAGATCCGGAATAGCGAATGCGTTCTTCACCAGCCACTTTCTGCGGACGGTGAATGTGCCCCAGCGCCACATAATCGAACACCGGAGGGAAAATTTCCGAACCGATATTTTCCAAATTGCCGACAATAGAATATTCCGTGTCGTCTGCATTTTCGGAAGGGGAAGCTCCGGCAGCGTAAAGATGCGCCATGGCAACGATGGGAAGATTTTTTCCGAGCTTTTCACGCAGTTCCACGGCCAGTTTTTGAAGCTTTGCAAAATGCGCTTTTGTACCCGCACGCACAAACTGTTCATCCGTTTCGAATTTTTCATTGTCGAGGCTCGCCTGCAAAGCGGCGTCCCGCAAATAAGGAGCCGCGCAAACGATCACCTGCGGAGCGTCTTCGCTTGGAAGCGCAAAGACTTCATTTCTAAACTGGTTTTGAGCATCGGGCGTCGCCACCACGCGCACGTTCAAAAGTTCAAGCAGTGCACGGGACGTGTTGAGGGTTGCCGGCGAATCGTGATTGCCTGCCGTCACCACCACATTTTTGCAGCACGATCCGTTCAGGCTTGTTAAAAACGAGTAATAAAGTTCCAACGCCGCATTGCTCGGAGCGCCTGTATCAAAAATATCCCCGGAAACGAGCAGGGCATCCACCTCGTTTGAAACGATGATTTTCTTCAATTCCGCAAAAAAAGACCGGTATTCTTCAATGCGCGAGTGATCGTGCAACGTGTTTCCCAAATGCCAGTCCGATGTATGTAAAATTCGGTATCCAGTATGACTCATAAAGTCAAATTTAATTCGGATTTTTTGTCAAATTTGACAAATTTCGAAAAAAGCGACTTTAGTCACACATAAAAAATAAGAACGTTCTCAATTTGAGTGTTTTTATTTATATTAAAAGCGTGGAAAAGTTTACCGACATCTTTCAATATACGCATTTTCGCAAATATCTTGCGGAATATCAAAGCGCACGGTCCCTTGTTGAACCGTCTTTTAGCCGCACGGAAATTTGCGCGCGCCTCGGGCTTCCCAAAACCCGCAGCTACTTTGCCGACGTCCTCCGGGGGAAAAAAGTTTCCCCCCGCATGGTGCAGAAATTCATCGAAGTGCTCGAACTCGACCGCAAAGAAGCCAAATATTTTGAATCCCTCGTCAAACTGGACCAGGCAAAATCGGATGCGGCACGCAAAGACGCCATGGAAGAGCTTTTAAAGATCAATCCCCATCCGCAAATGCTCTTGAATTCCGATGCGTACGAATATTACGCCAAATGGTACCACAGCGCTTTGTTCGCCATTTTAGACGTCATGGATGTTTCAAGCGACCTTTCCCCGGTAGCAAAACGCATTTTCCCCAAAGTCACTTTGGGAAAGTTAAATGAATCCGTCGCCCTGTTAGAGCGACTCGGGCTCATCCGAAAGAACGACGACGGCTTTTGGAAACCCACCAAGGATTCCATTTCCAGCGGTCCGTACAACAACGAAGAACTCATCCGCGAATATCAGCTTCAATGCTTTGAGCTTTCTAAAGAAGCTCTGCTCTCCCCCAGCAAAAATCCCCACGTGATGAGCACCCTCGTTTTTAGCCTTTCGAAAAACGCTTACAAAAAGCTCGAAGCGGAATTGCAGGCATTCAAATCCCGCGCAAGGCAGATCGTCGCCGAAGATCAAGAAAAAGCGGATGGAGTTTACCACATGAACATCCATCTTTTCTCAAACCTCGACACGGAGGCCAAGTAATGAATCTTTGGACAAAATATTCCTTGATTGCATGCGGAGCTATCCTTTTCGGGGCTTGCAGCGAACAGCACGCCGGCGTTATCAGCGAAACCGAATCGGGTAAAACTTTAGCCGGAATCGTTCTCACGTCTTCCGGAAAAACTTCCGCCCACACTTCCGTGTACGTCATCCATAACGATTTTACCGCAGCAAGGGACTCGGTTCTTTTTGAAACCGTCACCGGTGAAAACGGCAGTTACCAGATTCTTCTCGAAAACCTGCCCGACGGTGAGTACACGGTCCTTTTTGAAAGCGGAGATTCTTCCCTTGTGGCAAAGGAATCTTTAACCATTGACGCCGACACGGTGACGCTCAATGCGCAGCTAGAAAAAGCTTCAGAAATCGCCGTGCGCATTGCCGATTACAATCTTTCCATCGGCGATACGCTTTGCGTAAACGGAACGCTCAGCTGCAAAATCATTTCTTCGGAAGATCTGTTGAACGGAGCAGTCGTTTTAACATCTATTCCGCAAGCCGTGTACAGCACCCTTTCTAGCTTTGGAAATTCCGAAACCACCATTGCTGTCAACGTGGAAGTCAGCGGAGGTTCCGCCTATTCGATTTCTGCCCAAGGCGCAAGCACTGCGCAGCGCATTTTGAGCCGCACTCTGCCCGATTCCTTGCAGTCCAAAATCCAAGTTCCTGTCGATTCAGCCATTGTTCCGCTTTGGATTTCTAACGCATTTGAAACTCCATTCCTCATGGACGACCGCGGAAGTGTGCTGCCCGTTCAAAAAACTTTCGATACCGGCGATTCGTCCCTTTATTGGGCGGTTTTCCCGACAATCGATTTAAGTGCATCGACCAGTCAAAAAATTTATCTCTTCAACGAAACCTCTTCCGCAAATTCAAACGGACAAGCCCGTTACGCACTCCACTGGGATTCCTTAAATGCAGAAGGCATTTGGGCTGGGGCTAAAGCTTATGCCGCAGGCGATAAACCGGATACGGTAAAGGCGTTCCCTGTCATTGTAGACGGCAAGTTCGCCATTTCGTTCTGGACAAAAATTGAAAAGTCCGCATTCAGCGAAGATTCAAGCATCGCCCTTTTCACCGCTTTGGAAGATTCCCTGGGAATCGTGATTCGGCAGAACGGTTCCAGCACAAATCTGGGCGTGGAACTTTTCGTAGATTCGGACTCCCTCGTCATTTCCGACACAACAATCTACGGGTCTTCCAAAATCGCAGACGGCGAATGGCACCATTATGCGGTATCCATCAACGGTCACCACATTACCATTCTCAAAGACGGAAAAGTCATTCGCAATACGGACTTCACCCTTTCCCGCGGTTTTGGAAACGTTCAGAACTTTATCATCGGAGACAGCCGTCTTGAAGGCATCCTCGACGAATTCAAAATTCTGGGCGGTGTACAAGATTCCAATTCTCTCCGCTTAATTTACGAATTGGAACGTCCGGGCCAAATCCCCTGGGCAGAAGTCGACGACTGATTGGCTATATCCGAAAATGCACTGTTTCTAATTGAAAAGTTATTGGTCGCACAAAGTAGTCACACGATTTGCCCAATGCATTCGCAAGAGCAATTAGGGTTCCCATACTCATTTTCGCGGGGATTGCGACGTCTTTGGCGTTCTGTAGCGGACAAAAAGATCAAAAACTTGAGTTTTCAACCATTTTGTTATATATTTAGTTTGAAATGCAAGAAACAAACGAAAAGAAACTGGAAAAAATGCTGAACGCGAACAGCGGCTATATCACGCGAAAACAAGTTGACAACCACAAGATTCCTTCGTGGTTCTTGACTGACTTCGTGCGAAAGCAGGGCCTTGTCAAGGTAGACAAGGGATTCTACGCCCAGGAGCAATGGATCAGGGACGATTACCTTGTTTTTCAATACAAGTATCCCAGATTCATCTTTTCATACGTTTCAGCACTATTCTTGCATGGGCTAACGGACCAGCTCCCAGATTACTTCGAAGTGACCGGCCCCAAGAACTACCGACCATTCTCACCGAACCCATCCGTCACCATCCACACGGATTCTCACGAAGAAACCTACAAATTGGGAATCTGCAAAATAAAGACATCTCTTGGGCATCTGGTAGAATGCTACGATATGGAACGAACGATTTGCGACATCATTAAAAGCAGTCAAAAAATCGATGCGGAAATTTACGGCAAGGCGCTCAGGCTTTACGCAAAGTCAAAAGACAAGAACACCCACAATCTTCTCCGCTATGCACAGGCTTTGAAAATAGAAAGCAAGGTGGCGGAACTTATGACGGTGGTATTGAATGAAGATTAACAAGAACTCCCTGCAAGCAACATTCTTTTGACCGGGCACCTAGAGAACGTCAGACAAAGTTTCCATGTCGATGTCGCCACGGACGATCCTATTACGCCAAAAGATATTGAATATTCCTACCAAAGCCTCATCAGCAATGAAACC
>JAGDBD010000061.1 GCA_017959225.1 Fibrobacter sp.
GTTCCCCAGTCCGGATGTTCCCCTTGGCGCGGATCGGCGTGTTCATAGCAAGCTGTGCCGTCAAAACGGCCAAGTGCGTAGGAATCCTTCGGGAAGTGGGCGGGAACCCAGTCAAGGATCACACCGATTTCATTTTGGTGGCAAAGGTCCACAAAACGGCGGAATTCATCCGGAGAACCGAAACGGCTGGTGGGGGAATAGTAACCCGTGACCTGGTAACCCCAGGATTCGTCTAACGGGTGTTCCATAATCGGAAGGAATTCCACATGGGTGTACCCCATATCCTTCAAATATGGAATGAGCTTGTCGGCGAGTTCGTTCCAAGAAAGGAACCGGTCCGGATTCGCCGGGTCGCGTTCCCAGGAGCCTGCGTGAACTTCGTAAATGTTCATGGGTGCGCCGAAGACTCGCGTTGCATAATGGGTGTCCATGTAAAGCTTGTCGTTCCACTGGTATCCTTCGAGATGAGTGGTGACGCTTGCTGTTGCCGGGCGCACTTCGCTAAGCTTTGCAAGAGGGTCGGACTTGGTGATGAGGCGACCGTCTTGAGCGTGAATTTCAAAACGGTAAAGTTCGTTTTCGCCGAGATCCGGAATGAAGATTTCCCAAATGCCCGAAGATCCGATCATGCGCATCTGGTGACGGCGACCGTCCCAACTGTTGAAGTTGCCTACGACGGAAACGCTTTTGGCGTTCGGAGCCCAAACGGCGAACTGGACACCGCTAAAGCCCTGATGACGAACGATGTTTGCGCCGAGCTTTTTATAAAGTTCGTAATGGGTACCGTTTTTGATTAAATGGCAGTCGAAGTCCGTGAGAACGGGAAGGAATGCATACGGGTCAACGACCGTATACTGCACACCGTTTTCAAGCGTAATGTGGAGCTTGTAAAAGAACGGCTGGAATTCCATGTCGAGGACGGCTTCAAAGAATCCGGTGGAACCGATTTTGACAAAATCGAAGAGGAGGGTTTTGGCTTCGTCTTCGATTTTAGCCTTTTTTGAACTCTTTTTTGCGGTGGTTGTTTTTGCCGCTTTGGTGGTTTTAGACGTTTTTGTAGACTTCGAAGACTTGGTGTTCTTCTTTTCCGCAGACTTTTTCCCGACTTGAACTTCTTCTGCCGGTTCTTGTGTATTTGCTTGACCGTAAATGATTTCCGGTTCAACGGATTCGCCGCGGATCGAAGCGGCTCCTGGCAAGTATACGCGGATTACAGTCTTCAGTCCGCGGTCCGTTTGAAGGCCGTGGATACCGAGAATCGAAAAAGGATCACTACAATTGAAATCCCAGATGGCGCGCATCTGGTCGTAAGTCATCGTTGTATTATTTTGAAATTCCATCAAAACACCCATGTTTTAAGTTCTTTGTAAAATTACCTTAAATTTCAAAATTCGTTAAGAATGTTTTTAAAAATATCTTACAAAAACCTTACGGGTGGTGAAGGGAGAATTTTGTCTAAATTTGTGAAGTGAAAAAAATCGCTTGCGCCTTACGTCTTTTGGGTTCTTTGCAATTTGGCTTGATTCTCTTCATCGCCTTGTTCGCTTTGATTTTTTGGGGAACGCTTTTTGAAGCCAAAGCGGGCGTGGAATTTGGAACGGCGCGGTTCTTTGATGCATGGTGGATTCTTGTGGCAGGGGTTCTTCCTTTTCCGGCCCTTAAAACACTCGCTCTCCTTTTGTTTTTGAACGTGCTCTGTACCTGTATTTTTCGGATTCCCCATACGTGGAAAAAATTCGGACTATTGCTTGTGCATATTTCCATTCTGGTTTTGATTGGGGGAAGCTTTGCGAGCTCGTGGAGCCGAGCATCTTTTGCGAAATTTGGTTTAGAAGGGGGTACAGTTCTGATCGATCCGACGGAAGGCGCTTCTTTTCAAATTTTGGATGGGGATTCTGCTGGGGCAACCATTGTTCGGGGGGATGTGGGCGATACGGTAAGCCTTGAATGGAACTCTCCGCAAAAAGTCTGCGGCTATACGGTTTACTTTGGGGAATTTTTCCCGATGACAGAAGAGAAGTTCGCTTTGCAGTTCTTTATTAAACGAGATCCTTTTGCATTTGTGCCTTATTTATTTTCTGGGCTTTTGTTTGTGGGACTGATCTGGCATTTGGCATGTACGCTTGGAGGCCGTAAAAGATGATTTTCCGAGTCGCCGTACTTTTGCTCATGGCAATGCTGAATGCTTTTGCTTTTGAAAACTCTGCTGAAAGTTTTCCGGAATTTGTGGATTTTAACGGGCGGTATCGTCCGCTGAATTCCATGGAAAATGAAGTGACAAATGCGCTTTGCGAAAAGAAAAAATGTGTTGGGCTTAGACCGGCAGCCCTTGTGCAAAGGATTCGGAACGGATCTGCGGATTCTGCACCCGTGTTCCGCATTAATCGCGCAACGACCGTCGATATTTTGCACCTCGACCCGGAGCGTCGCACATTTATGCGCAAGGAATTTGAACCGACCCGTTCCCTGCTCAAGCAATATGCGGAACGTGAAGATTCTCGACCTCTGACCCAGGAACTCATACGCTTGAACTACGCCTTGGACTTGTACGACTCCATTCAAAGTGACAATTTTTGGCAAAAAATTTCTGTAGAACGGGAGGATGTTGTGCCGCAACGACTGCGGCAACTTGTGGCGGAACGTGCTTATTTGCGTTGGAATTTGCCTTTTGTGTCTTGGATTTTGACGTGCATCGCTTTTGCGCTTTCGCTACTTGCGCTTTGGAAAAAAAACGTTTTTTGGAAATCCGCATGGGTGACGCAATCCCTTGTGACGCTATGCTTTGCAGGAATTTTTATTTGGCGAGCCGTGGTGGGAAATCACCTGCCATTAACTTCTCTTTATGAAATGATTCTTGTGCTAGTACTCGGCATTTCTTTTTTGGGAGTTGTAGTTTCTGTTAAATTTGGTTTGCAGGCGTTCTTGGCTTTTGCTTCGGGAATGTGCCTTGTGCTTTCGCTTGTCATGCGATCTGCGCTTTCGGGAGATTCGTTTGCGGTGGCTCCGATGCAGTTGATGAATTCGCCCTTTTGGCTTTCGCTGCACGTGTTTACGATCGCTTCGGGATTTTGCGTGTTAATTCTTTCAAGCCTGCTTGCGCACGTGATGCTTTTTTCCCGTGTTTTGAAAAAAAAGTTACCGATGGAAACGCAAAAACTATTGTTTAGCATGTTGGGCATTGGCTTTGCTATTTCTGCACTGGGAACTTTGCTCGGCGGCTTTTGGGCGGATGTGGCATGGGGGCGTTTTTGGGGTTGGGATCCCAAGGAAAATGCGGCGCTCCTTGTGCTTTTGTGGGTGTTGATTGTGATGCATTTGAAAGCGGGGAATTTTGTTTCCCATAAAACGCTAGAAGTCTTGTCGGCATTGCTTTCCGTTGTCATAGCATTCTGCTTGTTTGGGGTGAATTTGTTGGGAGTTGGATTACACAGTTATGGATATTCGCCCCGTTTACTTGTTGCTTTTTTGACATTTGTCATTTGTGATGTGGGAATCATATCCGTCTTGGGATTTTTTTCGAGGAATCAAAAATGAAAACCGCTTTGACAATTGCAGGCTCGGATTCTAGCGGTGGAGCAGGAATCCAAGCCGATTTAAAAACCATGACATTGAACGGCGTTTTTGCGATGAGTGCCGTTACCGCATTGACTGCGCAAAATACGCTAGGGGTAACTTCTGTGATGGAAGTTTCTCCTGAATTTTTGGCAGATGAAATCGATGCAGTTTTTACGGATATTTTTCCGGATGCCGTGAAAACGGGGATGGTTTCGTCTAGCAAGTTGATTTGTGTGATTGCAGAAAAACTGAAACAGTACGCTGCAAAAAATATCGTGGTAGATCCTGTAATGGTCGCGACCAATGGGGCGAAGCTTATTTGTGACGAAGCGATAGAAACTTTGAAAAAAGAACTTTTACCCATTGCGATGGTGATCACGCCCAACGTTTTGGAAGCGGAAGTCTTGTGCAATCAGAAAATCGCTTCGGAGTCGGATATGGAACAGGCCGCTAAGCGGATCTTTGAAGAGTTCGGCTGTGCCGTGCTGCTCAAGGGCGGTCACGATTTAAATGATGCGAACGATTTACTTTGGAGCCAAAAAGGTCCGCAGTGGTTTTACGGCAAAAAAATTGACAATCCGAATACCCACGGCACGGGTTGCACCCTTTCTAGCGCAATTGCAGCGAATCTCGCCCGTGGAAAAGACCTTGCGGAATCGGTAAAACTTTCCAAGGAATATATTTCGGGAGCGCTTGCGTACCAGCTTAACTTGGGCCGTGGAAAGGGCCCGATGAATCACGCGTTCATGCTTTGATTGCTATTTTTTGAACATGATTTTAAAATGGGACACTCTTCTTTCTGCAACGCGCTACGGTCACCCGGCAAGCCGTGACCCGAACCGTTCCAATTTTCACCGCGATTTTGACCGTATCGTTTTTTCCACCGCTTTTCGTCGCTTGGGCCATAAGACTCAAGTTCACCCGTTTTCGGTAAACGATCACGTTCACAGCCGTTTGACCCATTCCCTTGAAGTGTCCAGCGTGGCCCGCAGCCTTGCCATTGCGGTTTTTAACGAATTGCCGAAGGAATTTCCCAAAAATTTTAACGCATCGCTTGTGGGAACGATCGCCCAGTCGGCAGCTCTTGCCCATGACATTGGAAATCCGCCTTTCGGCCATGCCGGGGAAGCGGCTATCCGCGATTGGTTCCGCAAAAACCGCGAATCCGCTCCGCTCAAAGATTTTTCGGACAGGGAAATGAAAGACTTTGAAAATTTTGAAGGCAACGCGCAGGGCGTCCGCATTCTTTCAAAGCTCGAATATCATTTTTTGGACGGTGGCATGCGCTTAACGTTCCCTACGGTTTCTTCAATGATGAAGTATCCGCGGCTCGCTTGTTTCGGCATCCCGACAAGCCTTTTCCAGACCGAGGCCGAAGATTACCGTGAAATGGCGAATGTGCTTGGCATTCCGGAAATCGAAGATGGAATTTGGATGCGCCATCCGCTCAGCTATTTGGTAGAAGCTGCAGACGATATCTGCTACTGCATTTTGGATGTGGAAGATGCTATTGAACTCGGCATTTTGCAGTTTGCCGATGTGCGCAACATGTTTGAATATCTCTGTGGTCCGGAAGTGGATATTGACAAGGAATACAATGAAAACGGTCAGAACTTCCGGGACTTCCTTTCTAGCGTGCGTGGGCTTGCGATTCAAAACCTGATCGACGCGGTTGTTCGCGCGTTTGTAATCCATTATGAAGAAATCATGAATGGAACGCTTAAAGGTTCTTTGTTGGATTGGGCAGATGCAGATGCCGTTGACGGAATCCGCGTTGCTAAACGTCTTGGACGTGAACGCATTTATCCGGACCGTCGCAAAACGGAATTGGAAGTGGGTAGCTATACAACGCTCAGCACGGTCCTCGATGCCTTTGTGAGCGGCGTCTATGAATTCCGTAAGTACGGGCAGTCCTCTTACCGGGCTTCTCGCATTGTGCGCTTGATTGGCCAAGCAAAAATCGGACAGTCCGTTACACAGCTCGAAGCTTATCACCAGGTGCTTGACTTTGTAAGCGGAATGACGGACAATTATGCATCTTACCTTGCACGTCAAATCAGCGGTCTTGTCCAATGATTTTTTCAAACGATGCAAATCGCATTTGGCTTTTTGATTACGATTTGACGCTTTACGACGAATCGGAACGGGACGTTTTGAATTCCTTGGACCGACGCATTGCGCTCTATGTCCAACAGGTGGCAAACGTCGATTACGAACAGGCGCAAGAAATTCGCAAACGCTATTGGAAAGAATATGGAACCACTCTAGCGGGACTTCGCGCCGTATACGGTGCGACTCCGGATGATTTCTTCGACTTTATCCATCAGCCGGAAACTCTTCTTTACCCGAGTCCTTCGCCGCAGAAGAGAGCATTGCTTGAAATCCTCAAAGGTCCGAAGTTTATTTTTACCAATGGACGCTCCGACTGGAGCCGCAAAGGTTCTTTGCAGATGGGAATTCTCGATTGCTTTGAACGCATTGTGGGACTAGAACATATGAACTGGGACGGCAAACCTCAGGTGAATGCGTACGAAGTCATGGAACAGGTTCTTGAAGCCTCCGGTCTTTGGAAAAAAGGCGAAGACCCATCCCGGATCGTTCTGCTGGACGACGCTTTGCACAATTTGCGCCCGGCCCATGCCCGGGGATGGAAAACCATCTGGGTAAATCCTAAATCGGAAGAAGACGGTTCTTTTGTTGATCTGCGGATTTCGAACCTTCTTGAACTTTCCAAGTGGATCGCTTGAACTTCAATTTTATAGATTAAACACGATGCTTCAGGAAATGCTTTCCCTCGATTTTATGCAGAACGCTTTTGTCGCAGCGTTTCTTGTGGCTGTTGCTTGCGGCGTAATGGGATCTTACGTAGTGGTGAATAAAATTGCCGGAACTGCGGGGGGCGTTGCGCACGCGTCTTTTGGTGGAATCGGGCTCGCATGTTTTTTTGGATTTTCTCCAATGCTCGGAGCTCTTGGAATGGCCCTTGCATGCGCTTTTATCATGGGATATTTGACCTGGATTGACAGGGACCGTTCCGATACGCTTATCAACGTGATTTGGGCGGCGGGCATGGCCGCCGGTGTGATTCTTACGGATTTGACCCCTGGGTATAGCGGGGATCTGACGAGTTTTCTCTTTGGAAGCATTTTGACTGTTCCGCGAGAACTTTTGTGGGGGATGGGAATTTTAACGGCGGTGATCCTTGGCGTTTCTGCGTTTTTCTTTAAGCCCTTCCTTGCGATTTCGCACGATCCGGAATTTGCCCGTGTGCGGGGAGTTCCCGTTTTGCGCCTTTATATGCTTTTGATGGCGATGATTGCGTGTACCGTGGTGATGGCCGTGCAGACGGTGGGACTGATTCTTGTGATCGCACTTTTGACGATTCCCGCTTATGTTGCGGAAAGCCATTCCGATAATTTAAAGCAGATGATGCTTCTCGCCTGTGTCTTTTCGGTGACGCTTTCGCTTGCGGGCCTTGTCGTCGCCTATGCGCTGAACTTTACCGTAGGGCCGATGATAATCCTTTTTAGCGTTCTTTTGTACGCTTTGAATTGGGGTATTCAAAAGCTCCGCGGTGCAAACTGATATTAGGAAGATCCCATGCGAATTTTTGCTTGGACTATTTTGACTTTGGGAGTGATTTCCGCATTTGCCGGAACGCAATCCCTTTTCGATAATCCGGATATTACCACGGAATATTCCGCACTTTTGCAAGAAAAAAATGCCCGGAATGATTCCTTATTGCCCGCCTTGGACGGTGACAAAGCCTTTGCAGAGCTCTTGCGGCAGAATCCGAATTTTTGGAGCTTAGAACGCTTGGATCAAGAAGGGGAAATGCTCACGAAGCTTAAGGCGAAAGTCGTGTACATCGACGGTATTCGTGAAGAATCTTATTGCAAACTGGACAAGAATAGTTCGCAGGCTGGTGAATGGCATTTGGAAATCGGTGTGGACTTTGTGAGTGCCGCGTCGAATACCGTGGGAATTCACGTGCAGCAGTGCTTGAACATGGTCCGTGACGAACTCGGTTACCTGGTGAAGAAAGACGATAAAATCATCGCTGTTCCACCTCGCAAAGTCATGGAAAAAATCAAGAAAGTCGAAATCCCGATGGCGGTAGATATCGAATTGCAACAAAAACTTTTGGCCGCTCACGAAGAAGTGAACCGCACCGGCAATTGCCCCAAAGGAATCGAAAGCTATATCATTTTACGGGATGTTTGGAATCAGGTAAAAAATGAAAAAATGGATATTGTCACCATCAACGACAAATTGAATTCCAAAGTCAACGGTGGCCACAGCATCAAGACCTGCGCTTTTAGCACGGAATGGAACAAACGTTACCAGGGAAACGCTTCCTTTGAATGCGACATCGACAAGGAAATCTGCGATTACGAAGATTCTGACGACGGCAAAACCAGCTGGGTGTGGAATTTTGACGCGAACCGTTTTGAATTCAAACGGAAAAAATTCCTTTTTATTCCCTATGGATCGAAAAGCGTTCATGACGGCGGAACGATGATGGACTTGCGCCTGATTCGCCTTTCGACGACTCTTTATTTGGAAGGCTTTTTGAATGAAAACGGCGATCCGGTGACCCTTGGGCTTATCATTTTGCCAAACGAAAACGACGAATATGAAGAATATGACGATTCGGACGAAGACGAATACGAGTATGAAGAGTAAAATGGGCCGTTAAAAGGCTTTTTACATGGATAAAAATCCGACATTTCGGTTTTTTAGCTTATATTTATAATGACTTTGGTTTTTCTTTGCGAGGAAGTCATGAAAGAATTCGCGTTGTCCACTTTGGCTTTGGCTGCCGCTGTATTTGCCGGTGAAAACTTCGGCGGTATCGGGGTTACGATTTATGCAGTCAAAGACGGAGTTTTGATTTCGGACGTGATTCCGGGATCTCCGGCGGAAGCTGCTGGCCTTGAATCAAACGACCATATTATTGCCGTGGATGGAGTTTCCCTTGCGGGCAATGATATTGAAGCTTCCAAAAATGTGCTTCGTGGAACGGTGGGAAAGCCGATGGAACTTTCCGTTCTTCGTGAAAAGGAAACCTTCTCGGTAACTCTTCGTCGTGCAAATATTTCGGTGAACGACATCGATGCATCCAAGGTGGAATCTTGGTATGGCAAGTCGCAATCCAGCTATTCTTCCGAAGAAATCGCGGAAGTCGCCGCTCAAGATCTTTCCAAGAACCAAAAGCTTCTTTCCGTCATGAAAAATGGTCACGTGGTGAAGTCCGAAATGACGGTTTCTTCGTCGGACCTTTCTTCTGTTTCCGTGGAAAGCGCGGTGGAAGAATTCGCTCCGCAGACGAAGCAGAAAACGGTACGTGCAGCGGGCAATTTGAACGCCTTTGACCGCGAACAGGTGACGATTAACCTTCGCGCGGAAGGTTCTACGGTGGTGCGCATCGTGAACGCAAATGGTGAAGTGGCTGCCCGCCGTGTGAAGGAAAATGCAAAAGCCGGTGCTCAGTCTCTGACGTGGGACGGTAAGGACGCTCCTGCTGGCCGTTATATTGTTCACATTGAACAGAACGGTGCGTCGTCTGCGGTTTCTGCTGAACTCCGCTAAGTTGCATTCTAATGGAATTTAAGAAAGGCTCCTGTAAAACAGGAGCCTTTCCTTTTCTATAATTGCCGTGTGATGTTCAACACGTTTAAGCAGAGGATTCCGAAGTGCTTGTTTTTACTGGCACTATTTTTGGCGTCTTTCGCTTATTCGCAAGAAATGACGAAAATCGAATTGCCCGATCGGCCCGATCCTGCGGATTCTACGGAAGCGGATACTTCGGGCGGAGATTGGTTCGGATCTTCTTCCGATACGACGCAGACGGATACTGTGGAATACCACGCTGTGGATTTGCAGTATGACGTGGGAACGTCCACGTTCAATTTGAACAACAAAGCTCAGCTGAAATATCGCACAGCGACTCTCGATGCGGATACGGTCCTTTTTAATCAGAAGGATCAGGTTTTGCAGGCGAGCGGTGATCCGGTGCTTCGCGAAGCCAAAAATCCGTCTCTCGCGGGCTACCGCATGAAGTACAATATGAAGTCCCGCGTCGGTGAAGTTTATTACGCGACGACTTTCCAGGACAATAACCAGTTGAATGGAATGGAAGTGCGAAGGCTTCCGGATACAAGGCTTTTGATTGCCCGTGGCGATTTTAGTACCTGTGACGATACGACGCATCAGCACTATTATTTTTACGGCAGACGCATGGTGGTGAAGCCTAAAGAAAGCGTTACGGCGAGGCCTGTCGTTTTAAATATTGCAGATGTTCCGGTGGCGGTGCTTCCCATGATCGTTGCTCCGTTAAAAAGCGGAAGGCGTTCCGGTCTTTTGACGCCTAAGTTCGGTGGTGACCAGGTGCAGGGCTTTTATATCAAGAATGTGGGCTTTTATTATGCGCCAAATGACTACTGGGATGCGACGACTTCAGGCGATGTGATCGAAGGCTCTGCGGCGAATTTTGAAAAGACGACCTTGACGGAATCGATCCGCTATAAATGGCGATACCGCTTGGACGGAAACATTTCGTACACGAGCTACCTGAAACAGTTCGATTTTGCAAATAGCGGGTACGATATTAAGTTCAATCACAATCAGAATTTGACGCCCGACGGAAAACACACCCTTTCCGGTACAGGTTCTTTTGTGTCGGACCAGAGCATTCGACAGGATAACGGAACTGACGCGGAAACGATTTTGGATCAGCAGGCCAACGCTCAGATGACTTATTCGGGTAAGTTCGGAACGAACAAAAGTTTGACCGTCAAAGTTTTGCAGAATTACAACTTGACCACCGGATACAAGGAACGCCAGATTCCCGACGTCCAGTACCGCATGAGCGGTCAACTTTTTGATTTTGAAAACGACGATGAAGATGTCGCATCGGAAGAATCCTGGCTAGACAAGTTCAACTACTCCTTCACGAACCGTTTTAATTTGTACGAAGTCATAGCCGCAGATACGGTGCGGGATATCGACACGGCGGCTTGGTATACGGGTTACACGGGAACCTATTCTATCGATTATTCCGCATCCCTTTTTGACGTGATCAACTTGACTCCGAAGGCCACTTTTACCGGAATGTGGACAGGCAACCGCTGGATCAATCCGGAGGATTCTGCCAAGTATCGCAAGCAGCGCAGCGGATGGGATCCTGAAAATAACGAATATGGTGAATTCTTTTACAACCATAATTACAGCTTGACCGCAGATACGAAGCTGTACGGCATCTGGATGCCAAACATCGGCCGTTTTACAGGCGTGCGCCACGTGCTGTCCCCGAGCATTTCGTACACGTACGCTCCGGAATTGGATACGAACAAGTACTTTGTAAAGCATCCTCTTTTGGGCCAGACGCCTTACCAGACTGAGCAAAAATCCATTGGGCTTTCCCTTTCCAACGATTTCGATATCAAGTATCTCAAAACTTTAGGCCAAAAAAAGACTTCGGAAGACGGCAAGGATACGACCGAAACGGAAGATACTTATGGCACGCGAAGGCTAATTACGACATCTCATTCCACGTCTTATAACTTTGCTGCGGATTCGCTTCAGTGGTCGGATATCAGTTCTAGTTTTGGATTCCAAGTTTTGCCGAATTATCTGTTTACCATTCGCACGCGGCATAGCTTCTATCACAAATATGAAGAAGATCCGAATAAGGTACGCATTCCGGAACTGACGTATTGGGCGTATGATCTTTCAAAAACATTCAGCTGGTCGGGTGATTTCAATTCGGGTTTAGCGTCTCAAATGGGAAAGTATCAGAAGGATTCCTGGTCGGCGAGCTTGGATTACCGCTATTCCTTCTCCAGTACGCGTGTGGGAAAAAAAGTTTTTAAAGACAATGTTTCCCATTCTACAGGCATTTCGGCTTCATTGCATCCGACGCCTAACTGGTCGATGACGTATTCGACCCGTTACAGCTATACGGAAGGACGTTTTGCCACTCACGAATTCACGTTCGATAGAACTTTGCACTGTTGGAAGCTTGACTTCACTTGGACTCCGACAGGACCTGCAGCAGGTTGGAGCTTTACCGTGTACGTGAAGGACTTGCCCGATATTAAACTGAACGCTTCGAGTACCGACGACTGATCGTGAGGATGTTTAAGTGACGCATGGGGAACTTGTCAAACGCCTTTTCGCAGAACAGGATTTAAAATATCTTGAATTCCACCGTTCCCTGCTTCCAGGAATGGATTCTAAAGCGATCATCGGCGTTCGCGTTCCGACTTTACGAAAGTTGGCGAAGGAATTTTTGAAAGCCGCACCGCCTAGAGAACTAGAAGCGTTTTTGCAACAGCTGCCTCACCGTTATTACGAAGAAAATCAGATTCACCTGTTTCTGATAGAAAAATTTCGAGACTTTGAAACGTGCTTGCAACAGTTGGAAGTTTTTTTGCCGTATATCGATAATTGGGCGGTTTGCGACGGAAAATCCCCCAAGGCGCTTTTAAAAGAGTCCGCCCGTTTTGAAGAAAAAATTTTTGAATGGTTGAATTCCGAAAAGGCTTATACGGTGCGCTTTGCCGTGAATATGCTCATGGCATTCTTTTTGGACAAAAGCTTTAAAAAAGATCATTTACGGCGCGTGGCTGCGGTCAAAGAAGAACGCTTTGAAGGGGCGGATAGGTATTACGTCCAGATGGTTGTCGCCTGGTATTTTGCAACTGCCCTTGCAAAGCAATGGGAAGCGGCGGAGCCTTATATTCAAAAGAAAAAACTTTCACCGTGGATTCATGCCAAAACCATCCAAAAGGCTTGTGAAAGTTACCGCATTACCGCAGAACAGAAATCCCTTTTACGCTCCTGGAAGTGAATCGTTACTTTATAGATAGAATTTGCCCGTTTTTCGCAAATTTTCCCTTTGGAATTTCCTAATTTTTAAGCAACTATGAAAGTCATTTTACCTGTTGCCGGAACTGGCACGCGACTTCGACCATTTACTTTGTCTTTGCCAAAGTGTCTTCTCCCGATTGCCGGGAAGACGTTGATCGATCATATTATCGCATCTTATTCTGCACTTTCTGTGTCAGAACAGATTTTCATTACGGGGTACAAAGGAGAACTCGTAGAAGATTTCATTCGACAGAGAAATTTTAAAAACGCACGTTCGGTGCGTCAGCGCAATCCCCAAGGCCTTGGGGAAGCGATTTCTCTCTGTTTGCCTTACCTGACGGATGATGAACCTGTACTGATCATTTTGGGCGACACCCTTTTTGACGCGGATCTTTCTTTTTTAGAAACAGAAAAAGAAAACGTGTTGATGACGCGGGAAGTGGAAGATCCTCGCCGTTTTGGCGTGGCTGTGACCGATGCAACGGGACACATTACAAAGCTTGTGGAAAAACCGCAAACTTATGTTTCGAACGAAGCTTTGGTGGGCATTTACTACATCAAGGATGTGGCTCAGTTGCGCGCTTCTCTTGAAAAATTGATTCGAGAAGACATTCGCACGCGGAACGAATACCAGCTGACTGATGCTTTGCAGATGATGGTGGAAGCCGGATGCCCGTTCCGCACGGCATCGATTCGCTCTTGGTTAGATTGTGGAACTGCAGAAACTTTCCTCAAAACCAATGCGAAAATCCTTTCTGGAATGGAACCGCAAAATACGAGCCGTTTCGAAGGATGCCAGATTATTCAGCCGTGTCACATTGCCGATTCAGCGGTCATTCGCAATTCCGTTGTTGGACCTAACGTCTCGGTTGGACCGGAAGTGGTTATTGAAAATTCTCGTGTTGCCGATACCGTTATTTCGGAACGGACTCTTTTGATCGATTCGGAAATTTCCCATTCGATCTTTGGCGGTGATTCGGAAGTCAAGGGTTTTAAAGGCTCCCTTCTCCTCGGCGATCATTCCAAAGTCATTTCGGAGGTGTTGTGAGAACCTTTATTTTGGCCAGCGGCTCTCCGCGTCGGTCGGACATCCTCACCCAGTTGAAGGTGCCGTTCCGCGTTGAAAAGTCGAATTTTGTGGAAGACGGCGAAGGTTTAAAACCGAAGGAACGTCCGCAAAAGTTCGCGGAAGGAAAAGCTCTGGAAGTTTCTAAGCGTTTTCCGAACGAATTCGTTCTAGGCTTTGACACGTTGGTTCTAATGGACGGAAAAGCTCTTGGCAAGCCTAAAGATGCAGCGGAAGCCCTCTCCATGCTCAAACTTTTGAATGGAAGCCGTCACAAGGTGATTACAGGCGTTGCCATTGCGCACAACGGAAAAATCGTCGAATCTTCCAAAGAAGTTTCGGATGTGATTTTCCGCCACAGCAGCGAAGACGCTTTGAAAAAGTATGTGGATTCGGGCGAGCCGATGGACAAAGCCGGAGCCTATGCCATTCAAGGTTTGGGCGCGAGCCTTGTGAAATCTGTGCAAGGTTGTTTTTATAACGTCGTCGGTCTTCCTGTTGCGAAGACCCTGGATATGATTGATCATTTAGGAGAGTAAAATGTCTGATTATGTGGAAGAAAAGGCTTCGAATGAAAGACTTGGCGAGTACCTGAAAAGGGTACGTGAAACCAAGGGAATTTCTCTTGAGGAATTTTCTTTAAAAACACGCATCTCTTTGGAACATTTGCAAGAAATTGAAGCGGGCGAATGGAACAAGTTCCCGGTGGAAGCTTACGTCCGCGGATATTTGAATTCCATTGCGGTCGCCCTCGGGCTCGATATGCCGAAGATTCTTGAATTCTATTCCAAGGAAGTGGGATCTTCTTACTCTCAGGAATTCCTCGCTTCCGCATCGGTAGCGTCTACTGCGGAATCCTTTGCCGGTGGAAAGCTGAGTTCAGGTAAGAGCGGTTTAAAAACGGTTTTGATCGTGGTCGTACTTCTTGCTGCGGCATTCTTTGCCGGAGTCAAATTTTTGAACAATACTTCTCTGGATTCCCAGATCCAGGCTCCGACTCCTACGCCTGTCCAAGATTCGATTGTAGAAGATGATACCACGTCTTTTGACGCTGCAGTGCCGGATGGCGCAGAAAACGTTCCTCCGGAATCCGTAAGCGTTGCCCAGGACACTTCTGCGATGCAAGTGGCTCTCGACAGTGCCAAAAAGGCTTCGGCCAAGGGAAGCTCTGCGACGATCTTCATTACCTCTTCCGCATCCAAAGATCAGGAAGCGCCTGCCACGCAAGAAGCTCCAGTTCCTGCGGGAAAGCTTCAGCTGACAATCACCGGAAAAGATTCCGCCACCTCTTGGGTGGGTTTCTACCGCAGCCTGAACGACAACAAGGTTCTTCGCGAAGGAAACATTATGACTCGTCATTCCAAGCTGAGCTACGCCTATAGCGATACGCTTTGCGTTGTCGTCGGTAATCCGGATGCAGTGAGCAAGCTCCTTGTGAATGATAAGGAAGTGACCCTTCCGGTGCGCAAGGGCTATGCAAGCCGATTCTGCGTGGCTCCGAACGGCAAGTTTACAAGGAGATAACCCATGAGAGAAGCGACCATTGTCCGCAATACAAGTGAAACGCAAATCAAGCTTTCTCTGAATTTGGATGAAGCTTCCCGCGGTAAAATCGACACGGGTTCGGGCTTTCTCAACCACATGCTGGATCTTTTCCAGGTGCATGGCGGTTTTTCGTTGAACGTGGAATGCCATGGTGATACTTATGTGGACATGCATCATTCCATTGAAGACATTGCGATTTGTCTTGGTGAAGCGTTTGTAAAATGCCTTGGCGACAAAAAAGGAATTGAACGTTACGGCTTTTACTTTGTTCCCATGGACGAAGCTTTGGCCCGCGTCTGCCTTGATTTTTCGAACCGTATCGGATTTGTTTGGAATGCAAAGCTTCCGAATTCTACGGTGGGTGCAGAAAATATGCCGGTGAGTTTGTTCGAACACTTCTTCAAGTCCTTGGCAGAAAATGCCCGCATGAATTTGCATGTGGAGCTTTTTTATGGCTCGGATAACCACCACTGCTTGGAAGCGATTTTCAAGGCTTTCGCCCGTGCAACGGCAATGGCTGTTTCTCCGTCGCGCAATGTCAAAGGCGTTCCAAGCTCTAAAGGAACTCTGTAAATTTGATCCTTAAAATGTGAAAAGTCCGGGCGAAAGTCCGGACTTTTTGCTTGTGCCGCTAACGTGTGCCTACGTCAAGCGGCTTTATTCCACAGTCTTAAAGCTTTGGAATGCGGACGTTGTCTCCGCCGTTCAAATGCTCAAGCTTTACACCGGGGTTCATCGATTGCAAAGTGGAAAGTGTGTAAAAGCGGGGAAGTTTTGTGGCGTCGTGTCCATAGGCGCGAGATAGCAACGCGAAAAGATCTTCTCCGGATTTAGCGGTTACTGTTCTGTATTTAGCCGAACTCGTCGGGTCAGAAAGCATGGCGTTTAGCGCATTCATAAAGTTGTCTGCAAAGAGTTCTGCGCTTTTGGCCGGACTTGCCGCTTTTGTCTGCTTTGCACTAGCCTGCTGACCGGCAGCGCTTGTCTGCTTAACCGGTTTCTTTTGGCCCGGAAGTGAAATGGTGGGAATGGATCCGGAATAAATCGTGAGCTCTGTCCGTTCGCTGTCCGCATTCGCCTTTAAAGGTTCGGCCTTGAGAATGGAATCCAATTCCGCAATATAGGTACTGTCCGGCCAAGACTTTAGCACGTACTTCTGATTGACTTTTAAGCGTCCCTCGGAACCGTCGTTTTGCCCGCTACAAGCGCTTAAAAGGGCTGTTGCTGTGCAAATGGCGAGAAAAGCAATATAATTTTTCGATTTCATGCTACAAAAATACTATTTGCGAATTGCCAAAATGCAAAAATTCATCTAGATTTGGACCACCTAACGTTTATAAGTAGGATTAACAAAATGAAAAATGGTATTCATCCCGATTACAATCCGGTCGTGTTCGTTGATGCGAATACGGGTAAAGAGTTCATCACCCGCTCCACGAAGTCGTCTGCCGAAAAGAAAGTGATCGATGGTGTCGAATATGGCGTGGTTACTTTGGAAATCACGAGCGACACTCATCCGTTCTGGACTGGCAAACAGCACCGCGTGGATACCGCTGGTCGTATTGATCAGTTCAACAAGCGTTTTGCTGGTGATGGTAAGTTGAACATTGCTGGTGCAAAGCGCAAGACGCGTCGCGTTGCCAAGAAGAGCGAAGAAGCGGAAGAAAACTAATCCTACTTCTTGAAGACTTTTCAAAAAGAGCTTCCTCTATGCAGGGAGCTTTTTTTGTATCTACTTTTGAGCAGATGAATCGAATTCTTTTATCCCTGACCGTCCTTTTTTTTGCTGCGGCAAACGCTTTTTCTGCTGTATCGGATGCCTGCACCGATGGAAAAAAGATTTTGAACGTTCGTTATTCGGGGTTAAAGGAAACCAAACCGCATGTGGTGGAACGGGAGCTTCTGAATGCCCCCGGTCAAATTTTTTCGGTGGAAAATTTTCACATCGAAAAATTGAATCTTGAAAGCCTTGACCTGTTTTCGGACGTTTCGTTAGTTTGTACGGAATCTGCGGATGGCTTGGATTTGGAATACCGCTTTACGGAACTTTGGCACTGGATTCCGTCGCCAGCCGGTAAAAAGACCGATCAGGACGGGTGGATGCTAGGACTTGCCCTTGCCCATTTGAATGTGGCTGGGGAAGATGTTCGCGTAGAAGCGCAGTACCGCACGTCTTTAAGCCCGCTTTTTGATGCCAAGGAATTTGCCATTTACGCAAGTTCCCCGTGGCTTTTAGGGCTACCGCTTTCTTGGAATTTTGAATTCCTTCGCACGGATTCCTGGGACGCTTTGAGAAATTTCTATGACAGGTCCTGGTATGCCCATTTAGAAATCGGAGCAAGGCTTTTGAAGAATGTTTCGCTGCTCTGGGCACCTTCCTACCGCTATGTGCAAAAGTATGGCTCTGTACCCGATTTAGGCTTGGGAGTGCTTTTAGACGCAAGAGATTCTAAAGTGGACCCACATCTCGGAGCGTATGAAGAATTTCGTGTGACGCGTTATGGCGTTTTTTATGCCGACGTGGAAGATTACGTTGAATATTTGTGGGATAACCGCCTGTATTTTCCGGTGGGCCGTTTGATTACGGGAGCTTCTTCCCTTTTGCGCTATCGTCCGGGAACGCAAATGTTCTTTGATCGTTTGCATCAGGGCGGTGCGAATACGCTCCGAGGCTTCGATCCGGATTCAAGCATTCACGGTCGTCATGAAGCGATTTGGAACGTGGAAGAACGTTTTGTTCTGCTAGAACGCAGACCGTTCAGCGTTCTCGGTGCGAACCTTTTTTGGGGAGTCCAGCTGGTTGCTGGCGTTGAAGGTTCATTCCTTTGGGATTCCACAACTCCGGATTGGAGCGATTATCGGCAAAGCGTTTATGGAGGCATCCACTTCATTATTCCGGCCCTGGACCGCATTCGCATTGAAGCGGGTTACAGTCCTGATGGCGGAAAAATCAAAGCCTCTGTGGGTCTTTACGACAAAAACACTTCGATGCGCTGGCGCTCTCGCTAAATGTAAGTTATATTTAGCTTATGCCGATTAATTATCTTGAACTCCCGATTGGGCCTAAATATCCATACGAAGTGGATTGTGTTGTTGAAATTCCGAAAGATACAAACGTCAAGTATGAATATGATGAACGTTTTCACGTATTCCGCTTGGACCGTTGCCTGCTTTCTTCCATGAGCTATCCGTGTAGCTATGGCCTGATTCCAAGTACTCGCGCCGATGACGGTGACGCTTTGGATATGCTTGTTTATTGTTCCGCTCCGCTTGCGACGGGAACTGTCGTTTCGTGTCGCGCCGTGGGCGTTCTGGACATGACGGATGGCGGTAAAAAAGATTACAAGGTGCTGGGTGTGCCTCTGTATATTCCGCATCCGATTCGCGATCTACATGACGTGGATCCCATGTTCCTAAAGATTACGCGAAACTTCTTCCAGTACTACAAGGAATTGGAAGGAAAGTCTGTAGAAATTGGAGACTGGCTGCCGGCCGAAGTCGCTCGCGAAAAAATCGTGGAAGCGCACAAGTACTTTTTTGCAACGCAGATCCAATGCCCGGAACAGTACTACCAGGAACCGGAAGTGGATTCGGAATTCAATCCGAATTCAGACTTGATGATGATTTGATTTTTTGATTGGAGAAAATTTTCAAAAAGAAAGGCCCCGCAAAGCGGAGCCTTTTCCTTTGAAAATCGAAACGGATTATTCTGCCGCTTCCATATCTTCATCGCTGATTTCAGCGTTGTGATAGACGTCCTGAACGTCGTCATCATCTTCGAACTTGTCGAGAAGCTTGAGGAGTTTCTGAGCGTCGCCGTGTTCAAGCTTGACCGGGTCGTTCGGGATGTAAGAAATTTCGGCGTTGAGCATTTCAATGCCAGCAGCTTCGAGAGCCTTGGTCACAGCGTCGAATGCTTCCGGCGAAGTGGAAATTTCGTGGACGCCGTCTTCGGAAGACATGTCGTCTGCGCCAGCTTCGAGAGCCACGTCCATGACCTGGTCTTCTGCATACTTGGTAGCATCCACATCGATAACGCCCTTATGCGTAAAGGCCCACGACACAGAACCGGATTCACCGAGGCTTCCACCATTTTTGTTGAAGATGTTACGGATGTTGGAAACCGTACGGGTCTTGTTGTCGGTCATGCACTTCACGAAAATGGCAACGCCACCCGGACCGCGACCTTCATAGATCGGTTCTTCCATGATGACATCTTTACCTTCACCGGTACCCTTCGCGATAGCGGATTCGATATTCTTGGCAGGAAGACTCTGGCTCTTGGCCTTGAGGATGGCTGCGCGGAGACGCGGGTTGGAATCCGGGTTGCCACCACCGAGCTTTGCTGCGATGGAGATTTCCTTAATGAATTTGTTCCAGGCTTTTGCGCGGGCGACGTCAGTCTTTGCTTTCTTGCGTTTTGTGGTTGCCCATTTAGAGTGTCCGGACATATATACCTCGGGTGTTCAAATTTTGTTGTTCAAAGATAGAATTTCTGAGAAGAAGTTAACATGAAATTATTCAAAAAGAGCTTGAAAATGACAAATGTGCATTGTAAAAAATGGACAATTTTGTAACAAAAGAAGGAGGTTTTAGTGCGAAAGAGTTTTCAGGTATTCGTTTAACGCTTCTTTGTATTGCAGAACGCCTTGGGCAATGCGTTTTGCCATTTCTTTTTGGCCTTTTTCCGAACTCATGTAGCGTTCTTCTTCCGGATTGCTGATGAAGCCCAGTTCGATGAGAGTGGCTGGCATGAATGCGCCCACAAGCACCATGAACCCTGCACCGCCGGCTCCAGATCCCATTTTGGAAATTTTTCCGCCTTCGTATGCTTTGATGGCTTTTTCGGTAAAGGTGTAACTCGCCTGCTTGTACTGTTCAAGCCTTGCCTGGATTTTTAGCCAGTCAAGAGGGGAAAGTTCTTCTTTGGAGTTCTTGTCACCATAGGTTTTTGCCACTTTGTTTTCATGGCGGGCAATGGCGCGGTCTTCTTCGCTTTCGGGGTCCCGTAATACGTAAATGCGGAATCCTTTTGTTTTGCTTTTGCGATCTTTGTTGCCGTCGATGGCGTTGCAGTGCAGGCTAATGAAAAGATCTCCGTTCCATTTGTTTGCGATTTGCGGACGTTCGGAAAGTTGAATGAATTTATCTGTACTGCGGGTGAGATTGACGTTGAAGCCCATGGCGACAAGTTCTTTTTCGAGAAGCTTTGACACTGCAAGGACGATGTCTTTTTCGTTTGAAATCAATCCGATGGCGCCGGGATCCTTTCCGCCGTGTCCCGGATCGATGACGATGTTCTTGACTTCACGAGATCCCGCGGGCGCATTCTTTCGAACGATAGGCTTTTCGGTAGAAGCCTTTGCTGCGGAAGATGAGGAAACTTGAATTTGTGCGGAAGAACTGGAAGATGCTTCCGACGAAGAAATTTTCTCGGCAGCAGCAGGAACGTTTTCTCGCAAAATTTGTGCGTTGGTATCGAGAACATATTTTTTTGCAAAAGCCTTTTCGAAAATTTCAACAGTCTCTTTGACGGGAGTCCAAACGATATCGTTTTCAAAAGACGTGGGAACAGAAAGCTTGACCGCATTTCCGTTGGCAAAGATGTAGGGAAAGCCTAGAACAAAGGAACAAGAAAGCTTTTGACCTTCCGCTTTGAAATGCCTTTCGACAGGCTGCCAAGAAGTAGAAAGGCCTTCCGCTTTGGAAAGGGAATCGATGTTCACCATCCAGGTGTCGGCAATTTTAAAAACCGGAACGTTTGCAACGGCTTCCGCAAAGAATCCGAGCAATAGAACGCACACGAAAAAAATCAACGCCGACCGCCTGCTTTGACAATGCGCGCAATGGCGAGTTTTTCGTCCCGCGCAATAATATCCTGTCGTTTGTCTCTTTGATCCTTGCCTCGACATATGCCTACTTCGATTTTTGCGTAACGCTTTTTGAAATACAGCTTGAGCGGAATCAAGGTTAATCCTTTGAGCTCGGTCGCCTTGCGCATCTTTTGAATTTCGGAAACGTGGGCGAGGAGCTTGCGCTTGCGCTGGGGTTCATGTCCAAAACGACGTGCAAAAAAGTATTCGTCGATATGAGCGCCTACAAGCCAAAGTTCATTTTTGTCTTTGGACACTTCGACCCAGGCGTCGTTGAAACTGCATTTGCCGGCACGGATCGATTTGATTTCCGAACCGACAAGCATCACTCCCACTTCAAAGCGGTCTTCGATAAAATAAAGATGCTGCGCTTTGCGGTTGGTGATCGTTGGCGTTTTTGCGACTTCTTTTTTATCAGCCATTGTCGTCTTCGCCTTCGATGTTTTCAATGAATTCCGCATCTGCGGATTTTTCGTCGAAAATTTTGTTCAGTTCGCGGCTCGCTTCGAATACCGGGCGGATCTGGGCGTCGATATTCACTTTTTCCCCGGTGCGAGGATTGCGGGCTGTGCGGGCCCCGCGCATGCGGAGTTTAAAGCGCCCGAAGCCGCGAATTTCAATGTTCTTGCCTTCGATCAGGGCGTTGGAAATCGCATCCAAAAAATTTTCCACGATGATCTTCGTATCGACCTGGGTAAGGCCAGCGCGGGATGCGATTTCTTCCACGAGATCTTTCTTGGTAATGTTTTTGGATGTCGCCATTTTATTTTCCCCAACCGATATTTTTTTTGCGTTTATCCGGCACAAGTTGGCCCAAAGCCTTCTTTAATTCCTTGAGACCGATTCCGGTAATCGCAGAAGTCGAAATGAATTCCTGCTTTTTGGCTTTGAAGGCCTTTTCGGCTTTTTCGATTCCCAAGTCGGCTTTGTTGAGTGCCACGATAAACGGCTTTTCCACGAGCTTCGGATGGAACTGCTTGAGTTCCTTGCGAAGGGTTTGGAAGTTCTTCCACGCGTTGTCGTCGAAAGCGTCGATGACGAAGAGAAGCGCATAGGTACGTTCGATGTGCTTCAAAAATTCGTGGCCAAGGCCTTTGCCTTCGCTAGCGCCTTCGATGAGACCCGGAATGTCGGCGACGACAAAGGAACGGGAAGATTCCGTCACAATACCGAGGACCGGTTCCAGTGTGGTGAACGGGTAGTCGCCGACTTTAGGCTTACCGCTTGAAATTTTATTCACCAGGGAAGATTTTCCCGCATTCGGGAAACCGACAAGTCCCACGTCCGCAACGAGCTTCAATTCCAAGAAAAGCTCTCGGCGTTCACCGCGCTGGCCCTGGGTCGCCTTTTCGGGCCCCTGCAGGGACGGCGTTACAAAGTGGACGGTGCCAAGACCGCCGCGGCCGCCTTTGGCTGCCACCCAGCGCTGGTTAGGCTCGGTAAGGTCTGCAAGAATGTGACCTTCGGAATCCTTGACCAGGGTTCCACAAGGAACGTCTACAATCAAATCTTTGGCAGAACGGCCGGTGCAACGGGCTGCTCCACCGTCTTGACCGTTGTCAGCTTTATAAATGTGAGCGTTGCCCATGTCTAAAAGCGTGGAATACTGTTCGTTTGCACGCAAGATGACACTGCCACCGCGACCACCGTCGCCACCGTCAGGACCGCCCAGCGGAACAAATTTTTCGCGGCGGAAACTGCTAAGACCGTTACCGCCTTTGCCGGAGCGAACTTCAATAGTTTTTTCGTCTAGAAACATGGTCTAAATGTAGAAAAATCATTTATATTTTGAATTTTATAGGTGCAGATAATCAGGGATTCTCAAGGGGATATTTTATCGTTTTTGAAAATTTAGAGCGATTTTAGAAATGTTGAATGTTCTGGAAAGCTGTGGGGAGCGAATGACGAATTACGATATTGAAATGGAACTGGAAAGTGCCCAGTCGGCTCTTTTAAAGGAAAATGGGTCCGTTGTAAATCTTTCATATTGGAATCCGGGTGAAGATTATAAAACCCAAGTGAATAAAATTCTACAGCGCATCCCGATTCAAGACGTCTTTAATTATGAATATTATTTCTCAGAATCTGTAAAAAAGGAAATATTTCATAAACTGGGTTTTTCAGAGAATTTTTTCAAAGACTCCTTTTTAGCGGCATTTCCCCAGAGTACCCATGCCATTGCGACTCTTGCCGCTTTTTTTTCTCGAAGAAATGTGAAAGTCGGTATTGTCGCTCCTGCTTATTTTTCGATCCAGGCCTGTTTAGAAGATTTCAAAAGTCTTTATTCCTTTTTCGAAAATTTTACGCCGAATTTTAATGAACAATTCGATGTGAATATTCTTTTGCATTCGGATTGTGAAGCTTTTTGTTTTACGTCTCCCATTAATTCCACAAGCGTTTACTTGAATTCAAAAGTAAAAGAGGGAATTCAAAAAATTTTAGATGCGGGTAAATGGGTGGTTTTAGACGAGTCCTTGTGCGTAAACGGCATGGAACTTGCAAGGACATTTGGAATACAAGAAAAACTGCTTTATGTGTACAGTCCACACAAAGCCCTAGGACTCCAGGGCATTAAATTTTCAACGGTGGTTGCAAAGCAAGATTACTACGATGAAATCGATTCGTTGAAAGATTGCTATGGAGGTTCTTTGAATGCGGCAAGTCAACAGGGAACTTCCCATTTTATTTCAAAAAATTTTGACGAATGTTGTCAAATTTACAACGGCTTTTGGCATGAAAATTTAGTAGCTGTTAAACAAGTTTTATCGGCATATGATTTTGCCCATTTCTCGGAAGAAATGTTTGGGCATTACATCATGATATTTTTTGATCGAAGTGTTAATTGTAAATGCTTTGTGGAAGCGATGAAACAGCGAATGTGCAAATTAGGCTATTCCATTTATCCGGGAGATATGCAAGGCTTCGATTCGAGTAAAAAATTTTGCTTTAGAGTCAACCTGCTTTTAAATAGGGAAGATCTGGTAAAAGGTCTTTCCGCAATTCTGAATTTTTTCAAAGAAGAAAGAGATCAAAAATGGTGAATCCGTTTTTTATTGCTGCTCACGATAAAATTTCAGGCTTTGCAAAAACGCAGCCCGATGCCATTGCCGTTATCTGCGGCGAACAAGAATATACTTACAAGGAATTGGATGAACAGTCGGACTTATTTGCAGCTGCCCTTGCAAAACTTGTTCCGGAAACAGGGCGTGGAAAATTTGTTTCGTTACTTTTAAACCGTTCTTTCTTTGTACATGTTGCTATTATCGGTGTTCTGAAGACGGGAGCCGCCTTTATTCCTTTTACTCCGGATATCCCTATAGAACGGATTAAGTTCAGTGTAAAAAATGCGGAATCGAAAGTTTTGATTACGACGGAAAAGATCAAAGAATCTCTTCCCGATTTGGAAGACTCTTCTTACAAGGTTTTAACGGTAGAAGAACTTTTGTTAAAAGCGGAAAATGAGCATTTGGAAAAGCCTGAGGTCTGTGTACTGCCTAGCGATATGGCGATGTGCATTTACACTTCCGGTTCTACAGGAAATCCAAAAGGAGTGTTGCTCGATCACCGTTCCGTTTTTGAAGAATATCGCAGTGAACATTTAAACAAAGTTTTCCCGTGCGTGCCGCATCGCATCGGGGATATTTGTCCTTTCACTTATATCCTATTCTATTCCACATTCTTTTACCATTTGTATGCGGGCGTTGCCATGTATGTCAATGCAGAAGTGGAACTGAAGGATCTGAATCGGTTTGCAGATCAGATTTTTAAGCACAGAATCGATGTCATCATGGGGATTCCTTCGTTTTTCGATATGTTCACCAGCTTGGTAGACAAGCGGAAACTCGAAAGCTTGAACGGATTGATCATGGGTGGGGAAGCGCTTTCCGCCGAAGTTTGTAAGAGGCTTTTTGTGGCATTGCCTTCCATCAGGATTACTTATGGATATGGCTGCACGGAAAGCAATTCGGCTGCATTATACAAGATTATTCGGAATGCGGAGGAACCGTTTACAAATGGGATTCCTCACGATAAAATCCATGCGATCATTGTGGATGAAAATGGAATCGAAGTTCCTATTCACGAAAAGGGGGAACTTTTACTGCAAGGCGAAACAATTTCGCAGGGATATTTGAACGATCCTAAAGAAACGGCGAAGTGCTTTGTGGATTATAACGGCAAAAAAGCTTATAAAACAGGGGATCGAGCATATAAAAACGAAAATGGGGAATTTGTCATTTGCGGTCGTACCGATGACATGGTAAAATTCCACGGGCAAAGGGTGGAACTCCCTGAAATCGAAAAGAATCTTTTAAAGATTCCATCGATTCGACAAGCCTGCGTTCTTTTAAGAGCTGCGGAAGATTTTATCGCTGCATTTATCGTTTCGGACCAAAAGATCCATTCAAAAGAAATCAAAGAAATTCTTTCCAAAAGCCTTCCGCCCTATATGATTCCTTCCGTATTTGTGCAACTGGAAAAAATGCCGGTGAATGCCCATGGAAAGGTGGATAAAAAGTCGCTAAAAACGATGAAAATCGAATTTGAAGAATCGGAATGTTTGTCTTCAAAATCGGTGGAAACCATTCTTTGTGATGCGATCAAAAACGTTCTTGGCTTAGAAAAGGACATTTCCCTAAAGGACGACTTTTTTGAACTTGGTGGATCGTCCATTTCGGCAGTCGAACTTGTGCTTGA
>JAGDBD010000062.1 GCA_017959225.1 Fibrobacter sp.
CCGCGGTGGGCGGCGTTCGCGAGTTCTTCTTCAGTAACGCTCACGACCATGCCGTTCGTCTTCTGGATGGCGCGCACGGCCTTCGGGTAGCTGACCGGGTTACCGATCTGGATGGCGCTTGCGAGAGTCTTCTTGGCTTGCATCGGGACCAGCTTGTCGAAGCCGCGTTCGTATGCCTGGAAGAACGGGTTGGCGTTTTCGGCCTGAGCCACGATAATGCGAGGAATGCGGTCGATGAGGCCCATGGCCTTGCAGTCTTCGAAACCCTTGGCGAGAGCGCTGACGTTACCCAGGTTTCCGCCCGGAATAATGACTACGTCCGGAACCTTCCAACCCAGTTCCTGGCAGATTTCCGGAGAAATGGTCTTTTGTCCTTCCACGCGGAGACTGTTCATGGAGTTTGCAAGGTAAATGCGGTTGTCCTTTGTGACTTCTTGGACAATCTTCATGCAGCCGTCAAAGTCCGTGTCGAGAGCGAGTACGATGCTTCCGTTGGAAATCGGCTGGATGAGCTGTGCCGTGCTGGTTTTGCCTGCCGGAAGGAACACGATTGACGGAATACCGGCCTTTGCGCAGTAGGCGCTCAAAGCTGCAGAGGTATCACCGGTAGATGCGCATGCCACAGCGTCGATCGGGTGAATGTTCTTTTTAATAATGTGGTTCACCTGGCTTACGAGAACCGTCATGCCCAGGTCCTTGAAGGATCCGGTATGGGAATTGCCGCAAAGCTTAACTTTTAAGCTCTTGATTCCGAGTTCTTTTGCGAGCGGAGCTGCGTCAAAAAGCGGGCTCCAACCTTCGCGCATGGTGACGATATCTTCCACGGGCATTTCCGGGAGAACCATTTCACGCTTGCTCCAGATACCGCTCATATCTTCCGGTTTAAAGCTCATACGGCGTTCGGCAAAGAGCTTTTTCCATTCTTCCGGGGAACGTTCGGCAAGGGCTTCACGGTCATGATGAACTTCGAGAAGGCTGTTGTCTACTTTGCTGCGGTAAATGACTTCATCCAGCGGATAGGTATCCGTTCCGTTGATGTTCTGGAAATATGCGTGGAAAGGTTTCATAATTGCCTCAGGGAGATGTCCCTAAAAAAGTTTTAACAAGCATAATCTAGAAATCTTGGGAATAAAGACTTTGTATATTTGCACGTGAAGTTTCCTTTTTTCGGAGTTTCCGTGAAGAAATTCAAGTTTTTGATCTTTGCCGTCCTGCCGATGCTCCTTCTTGCATCGTGTATTTTTGATTCGGAAGGTGACTCTCTTGTCTCTTGGCTCGATAGTCAGGGCTTTCCGTCGAATTACCTTGTCCAGACTGTGGAAATTGACGATCTGGAGCTCTCTTCCTATAAAGTGGGTTTTGACAGTACCCCGCGTCTGCAATATTACCAGGGAGTCGTCGGTGCGGTAAACGGCATGGAGCACGATTGGGTCTTGGACTTTGGCTTCCGCGACAAGAGCTTCTTTGCCAAATATTCTGCCGATAGTGCCGAGCCGTACCGTTCCGCGTTCATTGCGCTGTACCCGGATTCGGGCTTCTACAGCCAGGCCGGTTATAAAAAAGATTCCTTGCCGATTAAAGAAACGATCACTTTCAAGTTCTCTTGGATCATTGACAAAGGCAAAGGTTCGAGCTTTGTGGATAGCATTGGCGACATCAAGGATTCCATTTGGACAGCCTCCTTACGTGGAATCTGGGACAAGGCGAAGTCTGCTGATACCACTTACAAACTGAAGATCTCTGCTTTGGACTCCGCGCTGCGGATCGATTTGCCCAGCGCTTTCTATAAAGATTTGGCAAAGGTGACGGAAGCCGCCCGTGTGCAACTTCGTATTTCTGCCCCGGAATCCAAGCGTTTGTACCGTTTCTTTGGTCCTAGTGCCGACGTGGTCCCCTTCCTCCGTGTAAAGGCTTATACCCAGACGACGGTGGTGGACGGTGATACGACGACGAAGGATGTTTACAAGAACATCTGGGCTTTCCGTTCCGCGATCATCAGTTCTTACCAGAACGAATGTTCGGACTGCACCGTTTTGCACGGTGGCGTTCTTGAATCTCTCCTTGTAGAAATCCCGAGAGAAAGAATTTTGAACGCTCTGAGCGATTTCTATGGAGACGAATTCCCTTATACAAAGGGCGATAGCAACGATGTTCGCCAGACTGTCGTTCTTGCCCAGCTTAAAATGGGGCGCAGTTCTTCCAAGGAAGGCTCCGAACTGGGATTCCCAGTTCAAGTCACGGCTGCTTCTTTTGTGGATTCAAACGGTGTCGATATCGAATCTTCTGAATCGTACAAGCTGAACCGTGAACTCATTCAAAAGGAAGGCCATCCGAATCTTGTCTTTATGGAAGGCGATACCCTTGGAATTCAGTTGACTGACGGCATGCGTTCCTTTATCAACCGTGCCGGTAAGGGTGCCAAGATGCGCTTTGTGCTGCGCTTGGGCTATTCCATGCTTGCTCCTTATGACACGCTTTATTACGACCATGTTAACGATGACGGTGATTCGGTGACCATCTTTATGGACTATTCGACTTTTTCACGTTATGACTTTAGCGATTACATCAGCCGGCCGGTTAGCTTAAAGCTCTGGCTTGCAACCAAGCGGGGAGATGACGAATGATCCGCAAAATTCTTCTTTCCGTTTTGTATGTGACGATCGCGGCAAATGCCGCTTCCATGATGGGCCTTGAAGCGCTTGGAAAACCAACGGAAAGCGCTTCTGCCATGACGCTTGGCCGTGGATATGCGGGCGGAGCGAAGACGGGCAGCGGCATTACCCCGTGGAACCCGGCAGGTCTTGCCTTTGAAGAAAGTACGTCTTTTAACGCCACGATGACTTTTGAAGAAAACGTCGCTTCGAGTAAAGACGATTCCTACGCCTCTTCTACGCTTGAAATCCCGTCTCTTTCGTTTATCTTCGCCATGCATGATTTCGGAACGCTTGCTCTTTCCCTTTCGGAAAAGTATACGTCCAACCTCGATGAAGAAGTGGAAGATTCCACCCAGACGAACCTTGCAAACATTAAGTACAAGGGAAATGTTTACGAACTGACTCCGAGTTATGCGGTTCGCTTGCCTTTCCTTCGTCGAGTTTCCCTCGGATTTTCTGCCCACTTCGTAATGGGATCTGTTTCCCGGAAGCTGACGCTCGGCGGTGACAACAGCCAAGTTGCAAAAGCCGATGCTTGGGCGACAAACAATTCGGAAATCACGGAAACGGCAGAAGGCTCTTGGGAAATCAAAAATCACCCGGCCTATTATACCGGCGCAATCCATTACAAAGGCAGTAGAGCTTCTTACTATTTCTCTTACACGACAGCTTATACGTTAAAGAACGAACTGGAATACAATCTCAAGTTCAGCGAAACGGATACTCTTGTTCCTACAAAGCTCAGTCGTGAAATCGATGTTCCGCCGACTCTTGCAACGGGCTTTGCTTACCGCTTTAAAAAGAGACACAATATTTTGATCGACTTCATGCTTCGCGGTTGGGATGCGGACATTTGCAACATTGGCGGCTCTTGGAATTTGGAAGATTCCACCGATACGCAGACCGAATTCATGGCCGCTTTGGGTTATGAACGCTCCGGTTCGACAGATTATTTTAAGAAATATGTACAAAGAATGGATTTTCGTCTCGGCATTTGGTATAGAAATTATTACATTTCCGACGTCACGGAGTATGGTGCCGGTGTGGGTACTGGATTCCCGTTGGGACGACGCAGCACAAAGCTGGACGTCGCCATCCAAGGTGGCGTACGCAAGTCGGATAACGATTCTATATGGGATGAAAAATTCGTTGGAATTGCGATAGGTCTTACTGGCGTAGGTAATTGGGGTAACAAACCTAAGAAGGTTCATTGATTGGATGAAAGGAGTGGAAAAATGAGCACAACAAAAAAGTCTACTACAAAGGCAAAGCTCACCACAGCGGTCAAGAAAACTGTAAAAGATGTGGTGAAGAAAGAAAAGGCTAAGGTAGAAGAGCTGAAGGCGATTTCGCAGAAGGCGGAATCGAAAGTGGCTGAGCTCAAAACAGCTTCCCGTAAAGCCAAGGCTTCCGTCAAGTCCAAGGTTCAAGAAATCAAAAAGACCGTTGCGAAAAACGCGAAGGTCAAAACCGAAGAAGTGAAGAAAACCGTCGCCCGTAAGGAATCCGCTGTCGCAAGCAAGGCCAAAGCTGCTTCTAAAGTGGCGACCAAAGCTGTTTCCAAGGCTGTGGACAAGGTGGTCAAGGTTTCAACCAGGGCTGCAAAAAAGACCGAAGAATCGGCAATTGCAAAATTTGCACCGGAATATCTCGTTCTGATGCAGCGCGATCCCAATTTCCTCCATGCCTTTTGGGATGTGAAGGAAGACCGTTTGAAAAACGCTTTGAAGGGCAACGGAACTTTGGTGCTCCGCCTGTATGACGTTTCGAACGATTTGACGGTTCGCAAAAATAAGGTTCGTAAATTCCAGGATGTGGAAGTCCCGGCAGATGCCAAGAGCTGGTACGTTCAGAATCGCGGTGCCGCTTCTTTGAGCGCAACCCTTGGCGCAAAAACTCCGGATGGTTCTTTTGAACCGATCGTAGAAGCTCCGGCTATGCAGGTTTTCAGCTTTGAAAACGTCAAGAAGAGCGTGCCGAATTCGGACAACGTTTTCTTCAAGGCTTCTCTCGGCGGTGCAGGAATCGGAGGCTTCGGCAGTTCGGGTCTTTCGAGCCAGTCCGTTGCCAAGTGGCTTGAACATCTCGCCAGTTCTTCGGAATCGTTCTATTCGGGATCCATTTCCAGCGAATCCAGTCTGGTTTCTAGCGGTTCCGTGTTGCAGCCGGTTCCTGGCTCTGTCAACTACGGCAAGGATTTCTTCTTGTGGGTCAAAACTCGCCTTATCGTTTACGGTGGAACTCGTCCGGATGCTCACCTTCAGGTGCGCGGCGAACCGTTCCCGCTGAACCCGGACGGAACGTTCTCCTTTGAGCAGGACCTTCCGGATTCGACGCAGATCATTCCGGTATTTGCAACGGATAATGATGGAGATTTCCCGACGACAATCGTTCCTGTCGTGGTGAAACGCACCGAGTAATTTTTAGGTTTAGGGTCAAGTTTGAATTCTTTTTGCAATGGACAGCTTTATCTGTTGCTGCACGCGCATTTGCCGTTCGTGCGCAACCCGAGGTATGATCGCTTCTTAGAAGAAAACTGGCTTTTTGAAGCCTTGACGGAATCGTATCTGCCTCTCGTGCAAATGCTTTCGCATTTAGCAGAAAAAGGCGTGCCGGGAGTCCTTAATTTAAGCGTCTCCCCGACACTTATCGCGATGCTTTCGGATAAGCTTCTTTGCGAACGTTTTTCCCGCCATTTGGAAAAGTTGCAGGAACTCGCTCGGAAGGAGTTGAACCGTCTATCGGGAGATCCGGAGCGCTTGCAAATTGCGAAATTCTACGCGGCTCGCATTATGGAGCTTATAGAACTTTGGGAAAATCGCCTTCACCGCGATCTTCTTTCGGAGTTCGCCGATTTGGAACGCCGCGGTAAACTAGCCCTGCTCACCTGCATTGGAACGCATCCGTTTTTACCCGCTTACCAGGCGGAACCGGAAAGCATCCGGATGCAGATCCAGTTGACCATTGAATCTTTTAAGCGTGCATTTGGCCGTGCACCAAAAGGCGTTTGGCTTCCGGAATGCGGATATTTTGATGGTCTTGACCAGTATTTAGCAGAACAAGGCTTGCAGTTCTTCTTTATGGAAACTCATGGTGTTCTGCTTGCGGATCCCGCTCCGAAGTATGGGGTTTTCGCCCCGATTAAAACGCCTTCGGGACTGCTCGTGCTGGGCCGTGAACAGGCGAGTTCAGTGGAAGTCTGGAGCCGTCAACGCGGTTATCCGGGTCATCCGGACTACCGTGAATTTTACAAGGACATTTCGAAGGAACTGGATCGGAATTACCTTGGCGAATACTTCTTTGCCGGTGAAACTCCGATCGATTCGGGCTTCAAGTATTACCGCATTACCGGTGGGGAACAGAAGGCGCTTTACAATCCGTGGCAGGCGATGAACCTTGCACGGGAACATGCGCGCCTGTTTGTGGCAAACCGCGAAGCTTTGATGGGGGAACTGGGATCCCAGATGGAATCTCACCGTCCCTGCGTTCTTTGCCCTTATGACGCGGAACTTTTTGGACACTGGTGGTACGAAGGTCCGCAGTTTATTGAAGCGGTTTTTGAACGTGCCGCTTCATCTCGGGTTTTACAGCTCGCTTCCGTCAATGAAATCCAGAGCGATCCGGAAGATTCCGGTGTGCATAACCCCATTTTCTCGTCTTGGGGTGAAAATGGATTTGCATCGGTGTGGGTCAATCCGCAGGTGGAATTCATCTATCCGAAATTTTTCAAGATGTTCTCTTTGTTTGAAGAAGCGAAAAAGATCCATTCGAAAACCGCTTTGCAAAAGAGAATTCTCGCCCAGATGGAACGGGAACTGGTGCTTTACCAGTCGTCGGACTGGGCCTTCATGATTCACAACAATTCCGCAGAAGATTATGCACGGGAACGTTTGGCAAATCATGAAAGAGACTTCATGAAGCTTTCGGCCATGTTCAACGGTGAATTTGAAGACGAAGCGCTTCTTTCCGAAATGGAATCCCGCGACAACATTTTCCCGTGGATCGGTCAGAATAGTTAAAAAGTCTTTTGATCAACAACAAAAAGGCTCTGCAATTTTGCGGAGCCTTTTTGCTATGTTCAAAAACTTGAATTTAGTTGCTTTCCAACGGGTACTTCAGATAGATGTTGTGGTGAACGACCTTCGGAGACATCTTCGGGTAGTCAAGAATGGATTGCAGTCCGCGGGACTCCTTGCGGGCGAGAGCGCTTTTGACAATCAAAATGCTGCTTTCGACTGCATTGCGGAATTCGAGAAGGGCCGCAGTCTTTGGACCGGGCTTCTTCATTTCGGCTTCGACTTCGCTGTTGAATTCGCGGAGCTTTGCAAGTCCTTCGTTTAATCCTGCGACGGAACGTACAATGCCGCACTTTTCCCACATGATCTTTTTGGCTTCGAGGGTGCGTTTTTTCCAATGTTCTCCGCCGGTCATTTTCACCTTTTCCGGTTTGATTGCCGGTGCGCGGAATGTCTTTTTGAGAATGCCCGTCTTTTCGATGTTTTCGATGGCTCTTAAAGCGAATACGACGCTTTCAAGGAGGGAATTCGAAGCAAGACGGTTTGCTCCGTGAACGCCTGTTGCGGCGACTTCACCCGATGCGTAAAGCCCGTCAATGGGAGTTTTTGACCAGGTGTCCACAAGGACGCCACCGCACATGTAATGGGCAGCCGGAACGACCGGAATCCATTCCTTTGTCATGTCAACGCCAGCGGAAAGGCATTTGGCGTAAATATGCGGAAAGTGGGTCTTCGTATCTTTCGGATTGTGGGCTGTCACGTCGAGGAACATGCAAGGTTCGCCGGTGCGCTTCATTTCGCGGTGAATAGCGCGGGCGACGATATCGCGGGGAGCGAGAGAACGGAGCGGATGCACGCCGTTCATGAATTCTTCGCCCTTCGAATTTTTGAGGATTCCACCGTAACCGCGGACCGCTTCCGAAATGAGGAACGCCTTTTTTAGGCTTGGAGCGTAAAGGGATGTAGGGTGGAACTGCATAAATTCCACGTCCTGGATGGCTGCGCCTGCACGTGCTGCAATGGCAATTCCGTCTCCGCATGCATCGGGCGGGTCAATGGTGTGAAGCCAAAGACGACCTGCACCGCCTGTAGCCATGATCGTCACCTTGGCAAAAATCGCTTCGGTTTCGCCGGTCTTTTGGTGGATGATCTTTGCTCCCAAGGCTCGTGTCTTTTCCTTATTCAAAATCAGATCTTCGATAAGCGCATTTTCGAGGAACGTAATGTTTGGAAATTCATGGATCTTCACAAGGAGGGCTCTCATGATTTCCTTGCCGGTCAAGTCAGCAGCGTGGAGAATGCGACGGTGGCTGTGCCCGCCTTCGAGGTGAAGGTCAAAACGGATGTTTGCATCGTTTGCTTCTGCCGGGGTAAAGTTCACCCCCCATTTCACAAGCTGATCGATGGTCTTTGGACCGTTTTCGACAAGAATTTTGACCGCATTCTTTTTGCAGAGGCCTGCACCTGCTTCACAGGTGTCTTCTTGGTGAAGCTTGAAGGAATCTTTCGGATCGGTGACGGAGCAAATGCCGCCCTGGGCGTAGTTGGAGGATCCGTCCGGCTTGGCTCCTTTGGTCAAGATGAGAACGGAATGTCCGTGTTCTGCGGCCTTGATGGCTGCGCTTAGTCCGGCGATGCCGGCACCCAGGATCAAAATGTCGTACACTGTAGCCTCTAAGTGTTGATGTTTGAAGGCGACCCCCATAATAGAAAAAAACCGAAAATACGGCTATATAAAAGGGGGGCGTCCTTTTAAGTGGATTTTTTTATTACATTTGGCGGAAAATAAATGGAGTTTACTCTATGCTGACATGGATTAATGAAAATGCGAAATGGGTCATTGCCATTTTTGCAGTAGGTATTGCCCTCGGTCTTCTTGCAATGGACCGTACACCGGAACAGACTCACCAGTATCCCATTGGTCGTGTCGATGGTGCCGAAATTCCTTATGCGGAATTCAACAACCGCGTGAACAGCATCATGGAGACCAACTACCGTGGTCAGAACTTGAGCGATGAACAGCGCGCTCAGCTCCGCAATAATGTTTTCCAGGCTTTTGTCCAGCAGGAACTCCTCAAGTACCAGTTCGAAGAAAACGGTCTTTATGCTTCTGTCGCCGAAATGAAGGCAGAACTCAAGAACAATCCGGACGTTGTTCGCCGTCTCGTGGGTGAAGAAGCCCAGCAGCGCATCTATGCGATTCAGGCAAACTCTTCTAGCGAACAGGAAGCCATGCAGAACGTGCAGGCTTTCATCCAGACCCTTCCGCAGTTCTTGATCGATACCGCTTTTGACAAGGCCGCTTACGATGCATGGCTCGAAACTCCGGCTGCATACGAATGGCTCAACATGCAAAACTACGAACAGGAACTCAAGACGATGACCGTTCCTCTTCGTCAGTTGCAGATCTTTGTCACCGCAAACGCTCACCCGACGAGCCTCGAATCCCAGTGGAACGTGAACAACCGCTTGATCTCCCAGGATCTGGAAGTGGCTTTCGCTTCTGCGGACGATTTCAAGGTGGATCCGGCTTCCGTGGACAGCCTCAAGGTGAACGCTTACTTCAACGCTCATCCGGACAGCTTCTTTGTAACGAAGGACGAAGTCCGTCTCGCTTACGCTTACTTGCCGATTCAGCCGACTGCAAAGGATGAAGAAGAAATTCGCAAGTACGCGATGACTGTTTACTACCAGGTGAAGGATTCCAACTCCACTTCCAATTTCGAAGAAATGGCAAAAGTTTCTAGCGAAGACGTGGGCACGGCTGCGAATGGCGGTCTCCTCGGCGATTACACCGCTCGCGGTACTTGGGTCAAGGAATTTGAAGACGCCGCATTTGCTTTGGATTCGGGTGAAATTTCGGAACCGGTCCGCACCAAGTTCGGCTACCATATCATTCAGAGCCTCGGTAAAATCAAGGATTCTACGGGTGCAGAAAAGGTGAAGGCCGCTCACATTCTCTTCTCGGTGACAGCTTCTCCGGAAACCATCGACAGCTTGGAAAAAATTCTTGTCAGCATCAAGTCCGCTGTTGAAGATCAGGATTCCTCTTTTATCGATGCAGCTGCTGCACGTAAAGTTCCGGTCCGCGAAACGGGCTGGCTCGGTCACAACGACGAAATTCAGGAAATCGGATTTGTGGGTGGACTTTCTGCATTCGCATTCGTGAACAAGGACCGTCCGGACCTCGCAGAAGGCAAGGTTTCGGGAGCTCTCAAAAACGCCAACTTTGTGATCGTGGCAACGCGCTTGGAATCTCTCGAAGCGGGCAAGCGTAACATCGGTCCGTATTACGAACAAATTAAGAGAAACCTTCTCCTTCAGGAATCGAAGGAAGCGACTGCGCACTACTTGAACTCGGTTGCCGAAAAGGTGAAAGCTGTGGAACTTGTGACGGATTCCGTGACGGGTGCTGCCAAGGCTGATTCGAGCATCGAAAAGGTGATTGTCGAAAAGGTGACGTCTTCCTTTGACGGCTTTGTTCCGGGCGTCGGCTATTCGAACCCGACCCTCTTCCGCATTCTTTCCAAGCAGAAGGTTGGCGAATGGGGTGAACCGGTGGTGACGAACGAAGGCGCTGCCATGGTGAAGATTTTGAACCGCACTCTTCCGGATACCGCCGCTGCAAAGACGGCTCTCACGGACGATTTGGCTAACACCTGGCGCTTTGGTTACTCCATGCTTTTCAACGAATATGTGCAGAACCTCGAAAAGGCTGCTAACGTGGAAAGCAACCTCGACCTGTACTACCGCGAATAATATTGCTACTATTCGCCCTGAATTTTGGCATGTTCGTCTAGCGGTCTAGGACGCTGGCCTCTCACGCCGGTAACAAGGGTTCGAGTCCCTTACATGCTATGTCAGAAAAAATCCCGCAGAAAATGCGGGATTTTTTGTATGCAGATTTTTTTTGAAATAAAAAAAGACCCGCAAATGCGGATCTTTATATGGAGCTAAGGAGATTCGAACTCCTGACCCCAACGCTGCCAGCGTTGTGCTCTACCAACTGAGCTATAACCCCGTTCGAGTGAACCAAATTGAGAAAATTTTGATTTTTTTGTCAAGGGGCGCCTGCAAAATTTTTTGAAGGCGCTTCTCAAATGTCACTCAAAATTTTTTAGGCAACCGTTTCGATTGTCACCGATTCGATAAGCACGTCTTCGTACGGGTAGTCCTGACCGTCGGTGCGAACGCCAGCGATATCGTCGAGAACATCAAAACCGTCGAAGAGCTGTCCGAAAACGGAATAGCCTTCTGCCGGACCGCCATCTGTCGGATGGTCGAGGAAGTGGGTGCCTTCTGCCGGGTGAACAATAAAGAACTGGCTGCCGATGGAATGGGGCATCATGGTCTTTGCCCAGCTGAGAGCTCCGCGCAAGTGGGTGAGGCGAGCATCGTACTTGTCGCCGATAGTGGAACCCGGACCCTGTGCCGCGTGTCCGCCGGTACCGTTCCTGCGGGTGAAGTCACCGCCCTGAATCATGAAGCCTTTGATGATGCGGTGGAACGGAGCTCCGTCATATTTACCCTGCTTGGCGAGTTCAATGAAGTTGGTGGCGCATTCTCCGACGATTTCCGGGAAGAGACGTGCGCGCATTTCGCCGTGATTTGTCTTGATGATGGCAATGGTTTCACCGCTTTTCGGCTGATCGAGCTGATTGAACATAATTGTATTCTCCAGTTGGTTTTGTTTTGAGATAAAAACTACATTTTCCTATTGGAAAAATCTTGAAAAAGGAGCCCGTAGTGAACGATAATTGCAAACGGATCCGCCAACTTCTGGACGCGCAGGCGATGGAATCCGCCTTGGATCACATGGCGTCGACTGTTGCGGAACTCATTCCTTCTCCTCAAAACGTTCTTGTTCTTGGCATGGCCAGCCGCGGACTTCCGCTGGCCCATAAGCTTGCCAAGCGTCTGTCGGATCGTTTTCAGGTGGAGATTCCTTGCGGAAGCTTGGACCCGACTTTCTACCGTGACGACTTTCATTACCGCAAACCTCTTGCGACGACAGAAATGAGAATCACGGAAATGCCTGCATCTGTGGAAGGCAAAACGGTGGTGCTGGTAGATGACGTCCTTTATACGGGACGTTCGGCCCGTGCCGCCATACAGGCGATTCTCGACATGGGACGTCCGGCGGCTATCCGCTTCTGCGTTCTTGTGGACCGTGGACATCGCGAACTGCCGATTGCAGCCGATGCCACAGGTTTAACGGTCAAAACTTTAGCTAATGAAGAAGTCCGAGTGCTGATTGAACCGGGAGATCCGGAAACAGCCGTTTATCTTGTCCAAGTGGAGAATGTATGACATCTTCTCTTTCTATCCGTCATCTTGTAGGCCTTCAGGGCGTGAGCGAATCGGATATTCGCACGATTTTGGATACGGCGGTGGAATTCCGTCAGCTTTTGGAACGTCCTGTCAAAAAGGTTCCGTCGTTGCGTGGTCTCACAATTGTGAACCTGTTTTTTGAAAACAGTACCCGCACCCGCACCAGTTTTGAACTTGCCGAAAAACGTCTTTCCGCTGACATTGTGAACTTCTCCAGCTCAAGTTCCAGTGTGAAGAAAGGGGAAACCCTTTTGGATACGCTCCGCAATATCGAATCGATGAAAATCGATGTGGTGGTGGTGCGTCACAAGGGAACAGGCGTTCCGCAGTTCATCGCAGATCATTCCAACGCAATCGTTTTGAATGCAGGAGACGGCGCCCATGAACATCCGACGCAGGCTCTTCTTGACATGTTTACGATTGAACAAAAACTCGGATCGCTGAAAGGCAAAAAAATCGCGATTGTCGGGGATATTCGCCACAGCCGTGTAGCCCGTTCTGACTCCTGGGGTATGACGACTCTCGGTGCATCGGTTACCCTTTGTGGACCGAGTACGCTTTTGCCGCGTTACCGTGCAGACTTCCCGAATGTCTCTTGGGAAACGGATGTGAAAAAAGCCGTTGATGGCGCAGATGCAGTCATTGCACTTCGCCTGCAAAAGGAACGCATGGAAGATTCCCTGCTTCCGAGCCTTCGCGAATATCGCAATTATTTCGGCGTCACGGAAGAAGTTCTTGAAAACGCCAAGAGTTCCGCTTTGATCATGCACCCGGGTCCCATTAACCGCGGCGTGGAACTGGATTCGGAAGTGGCAGACGGAGAACATTCTGTGATTCTTGCCCAGGTGACGAACGGCGTTGCCGTACGCATGTCGGCTCTTTATCTCCTTTCGGGAGGTCGTGCAAATGGATAATGTAATCTTGAAAAATGTCCGTGCTTTTGTGAACGGTCAGTTTGAAACGGTGGATTCTCTTGCGATTGTGAATGGAATCTGGCAAGACTCTGCGCCAGAAGGAACACCGGTTGTAGATGGAAATGGCGCGCTTGCGCTTCCGGCTCTCTTCGCTTTGGGCATTGATTTCCAAGAACCGAAACGCGATGATATTTACACGTATCGTTCCGGTTTTCGCGCAATGCGCCGTGGCGGCTTTTACGGTGGGCTTTATGAAAGTTCGGCAAATCCGGTAGATGGAATTCAACGTCTGGTTGCGGAAAAGGCTGCTCTCGGCTATCACGGTTTTGATATTCAAGTCCTTGGAGCAATCAATCAGGATTATGAAGCGAAAGCTCTCGCCGAAATGTGTGAACTCGCAGACGGCGGTGTTGCAGGCTTCGGTGACGGCAATAAGGCTTTTGGATCGATGCGATTCCTTCGCCTTTGCCTAGAATATGGAGCCATGACGCAAAAACGGTTCTTCTTCTTGCCTTATGATTATTCCCTTGCTCACGGCGGTTATGTGAACGAAGGGAACTTCTCCGATATGATCGGCATGAAGGGAATTCCGGAACAGGCAGAAACCATTCCGCTCTTCTCCCTTTTGGAAATGGCCCGCTGGCTCGGGGTTCCGCTGCATATTAAGCAGGTGACTTCGAAATCGGCTTTGGACTTGATCCGTCGCTTCCGCGAAATGGGTGTGAACGTCACTTGCGATGTGGATATTCACCACCTTCTCTTCTGCGATGAAGATGTGGCGTCTTTGAATACGAGCTTGAACCTGCATCCGCCTGTTCGTTCGGCTTCGGACAAGGACGCTCTTTGGGAAGCCCTTGCGGACGGAACCATTCAAGCGGTGAGCATCAACCACTTCCCGGTCCACCGTGAAGACAAAGAAGTGAATTTCGAAGACGCTGTCCCGGGCGCCATTTCCCTGGAAATTGCGCTTCCGGCTCTTTGGAACAAACTGGCGGAACGCCTTGGCGATAAACGGGCAATCGAAGTGCTTTCTTCGAAGCCTGCGGAAATCGCCGGAGCCGAAGTGGTGAATCTCGGTCCGGGCAAAAAGGCTTCTCTCGTCTTGTTCGATCCGAATGGAACGACGGACGTCACATCGAAGACTTTTGCCGGTGGCGTTGAAAATTCTCCGTTCCTCGGAAAGACGCTTTCGGGAAAAATCCTCGGAAGCTATATCGCTGGAATGTGGGGGTAATTCTTGATTCTCTCTCTCGACACGCTGGGCTGGATTTTTTCCATTGGAACGCTGGGACTTCTCCTTGTCGTTTTGATAGAAATTAGCCGTAGCAATCGACGGAGAGAATTGGGCGTGATGTTTGCCACCGACAAGTTCGAAGAAAAAATCAAAAAGCTGGACTTAGATGAAAAAGAGCAGACAATGCTTGAACGCTTGGTCCGGCAGTCTTCTTTTTCGAACAAAGATTCTGTGCTCAATTCACCGCTTCTTTTTGAAGAAGCTGTGAATTTTGTGTACAAATTAAACGGTGGAGTAGCAAACATTTCTCCTTCGGACCGTCACCTGATTGCAACGCTTCGAAAGAAATTGGGACATCTCGATAAAGCAGTGCAATATTCCTGCGTTTCGACGCGGCAGTTCTCCCTTGGAAAGGAGGCGACGATTATCCTTTCGAAAAGTAAAGGAATCGAGCAGACCGTCCATACGCAGATCAATTTTATGAATGAAGTCTGCTGGGGAGTGCAGCGCAAGGACATTTTCCTTTCGGAATCTCTTGTGGGGGAAAGAATTCTTGTGCGCTTGAATATTCCCGGTGAAGCTGTTTATTCCACCCGAGTGAATGTCATTGGAATTCGTGAAAATACGGTGCTGTTGAAACATTCGATTAAATTGCACAAGGAGCAGCTTCGTCGCTGGTTACGTTTGGCGGTGCACTTTCCGGTTTATCTGGAATATGGTGAAAAGAAAATGAAAGGCTTTTTGGTGGATTTGTCCGCAGGCGGTATTCTGCTTGCTCTGCCGGAAGCTGTACCCGAAAATTCACTTGTCCGAATTCAATTTGATTTGCCTGGCTTTGGCGAAGAAAAATTGCAAATTCGAATTTTGCGTCAGTTGCACAAGGGGCAGTTTGACGAAAAACTGGGAGGCGTTGCGCATAGCGCTTCGTTCATGGGCGATTTTAGCGAAACACAGGAGCATGTTTTGCAATATATCTTCAATGAAAGACGTGCACAAAAGGTATCTTAATTTTTGAAAATAATTGACCTAAGTGGTTGTTTTTTCAAGCAGTTAGGCAAATGCCTATTGACACCGAGCTTTTTGAAAGGTAGAATTAAATTAGTTCCCGAAATCTTTGGGTAGAGGTTTTATTTTGGCATTGGATCTTATCGCTAAAATTCGAGGTGAACGCCAGACCATAGGCGTTGACATCGGTCATTATCGTATTAAGGTCGTCCGTGTGCATCATGGACGAGGTAATTCTCGCAGCATTATGGCTGTGGACATGGAACCGACCCCGGAAGGTGCTTTCGCCGATAATGAAATTCAGGATGAAGCAAAGCTCCGCGAAGCGATTGTGCGTCTAATGACTCGCAATTTCCCGGATATTTCCAAAGATGATTTGGTGGCGTCCATCGGATGGTCCGCTGGAGTCCTTGCCGATAAAAGCGTTGCAAAAGTTCCTAAGAATGGGAATGAAGATGCCATTGTCGTCCAGACGGCTCAGGCAAAGCCTCCCTTTGACGACCAAGACATCATGCTCGATTACCAGGTAATTGAACGGGATGGCAAGGGTGAAGTTAAATCCTTGGTGGTTGCCGCAAAGAACAAAATTTTGACCGACTATGCAAAGCTTTTTTCCGTTGCCGATTACAAACTGACGGCAATCGACGTGGATGTTTTTGGCATTGCGAACGCCTATGTGGCAACGCTTCCGGAAGATCGTCTTCAGGAAACGGTAGCCCTTTTGGATATCGGTGAAAAGAAGTCTACGATGACTTTTATCCGTGCTGGCCAGTTCCATTCTGTTCGGACCTTGACCAGTGGTTCGGTGGATTCCGTGATTTCTACGCTGACTCGCCATTTGGGAATCGACGAAGCTACCTGCCACGAAATGTTTGAAAAAAATGATTTGACGATGGTCAAAGGCCGTTCCGTTGCCGAAGTGGAATCCGCTTTGCAGCTTGCTTACGAAGAAGTGGTGAGCTCCGTGGAATTCGGTATCCGCTACTTCTCGACGAGCGAATCCGGTGAAAAGCCTGTGCGCCTTTTGGTTTGCGGCGGCGGTTCCAATTTGCCGAATATCTGCGATTATCTCAAGGAAAAGCTTTCCATCGAATGTGAAATGCTGAATCCGTTTGCGAGAATCCCTTGCGATCCGGAAGTTGCCGGTGAAGAAGGACTTGCCTTAGGACTCTCGAACGTTTACGCTCCCGCACTGGGACTTGCTTTAAGGAAGTTCTAAATGGCTGCTGCTAAGGGAAAAAAGAAAGCGCTTTGCGTAGAAATTAACCTGTTGCCTGTCGAAGATCGACGGACAAAGCTGGATTTGTCGTGGATTGTTGACCGCCGAATCGTTTGGCCGACCATTGCGCTGTTGGTTGCTCTTGTGGCGGTTTTCATGGTGCAATCCTACATTTCCGAAACGACGCAGTCTCTTCAGACTCGCTTGGAATCCACGCGTAACGAAGTTGAAAAACAGCGTCCGATTTTGGATAAAATCAAGACTTTGGATGGCAAACTGAAGGTGATTGCCCAAAAGAATACCGGTCTGAAGTCGATTCAGGTCAGTAAAAAACGCTGGGTTATTTTGTTCGAAAATATTTCCTCCATGATGCCGCCGAATATGTGGCTCGTTTCGTTGACCCAGGTTTCTCCGTTTGACATGGAACTGCGCGGTATCACGTACGACTTCTCGGAAGTGGCGGAATACATGGTGAAACTCGAAAAACAGGCGAGCTTCAAGGCCGTTTCGCTGACTGATATTTCGACAACGAAGATCGATGGCGAAGAAGCTTACAGCTTTGTCATTAAGGCGAGCATTAAACCGGACCTCGGTTTGGAAGGAGGGGCGAAATAATGCAAGCGATTGATTTTAAGGATAAAAAGACCATATATGCGCTTGTCGTCTCGCTTTTGATTCTTGCGGGAGCTTATTTCGTTTATACGTATATGTGGGAACCTTTCACGCTGGAAGAGCAACGTTTAGAAAGAGACCTTCGCAATGCAGAAGCGGAACTTTCGAAGATTAACGTTCAAAAGGGCCGTATTGCAAAGCTCGAAGCGGAACTCGTGGCCGCAGAAAATGAATTCGAACGCTTAAAAGAAATGTTCCCGGAAGAAGAAAAAGTTCCGATGCGTTTGCAGGATCTTTATGCAGTTCTTCGCAGTGCTGGCGTTCAAATTCAGAAGTTCAGCCCGGGTCCGCGTTCCGAAAGGGAGTACTTTTTTGAACACCGCTATTCCGTTTCTGTTAACGCGGGCTATCACATGCTCGGGTATCTGTTTGCAGAAATTGCAAACTTCAATTATCCGACGGCGATTACCGACTTGAAAATTTCCCGTTATTCGGGAATCAAACAGGAAATCGAAAAGGCGGAATCCCACGGATGGACGCCGATCACGATTTCGGTGTCGTTTAATCTGACCACCTATACATCCAAGAAGGTTGCCCAATGATGAAAAAATTGTTGCTCCTTCTCTCGCTCTCGACTGCATTTGCGCTGGGTGCAGAAATCAAAAATGTAGAGTATTCTTGCGGAGCCAAGGATTGCTCCTTGAAGTTCCAGTTTGCTTCGGCAAAGCAATTGCCGAACTTTTTCCAAAAGTTCGATGCCAGTACGCATAAGTTAACCATTGGATTTTCGGATACGAAGCTCGCTTTGGCCGAAGATTTCTATGAATTGGATCCGAATTCCAAGGGGATTCGCAACGTGCGCGTTTATACGGACGCTTCGTTCAAAGTTCCCCTGCTGAACTTTGAATTCGCAACGGGCCCTGACATTCACAGCGATAAAAATCCGGTAAGCCTTTCCAAGGGAAAAAATTTTGTGATTTCGCTTCCCAAGGTAAAGAGCTCTTCCTGGTCTTTGCAAAAAGCTTCCCAGGCAAAATCCGCTAACAATGCAAAATCTGCTAAGGCACAAGCCGAAACCGCTAAAAAAGCCAAAGCGGACAGCATCGCCGCGGCAAAAAAGGCAAAGGCAGACAGCGTAAAGTTCGCCAAGGCACAAGCCGAAGCGGCTAAAAAAGCCAAAGCGGATAGTATCGCCGCCGCTAAAAAGGCAAAGGCAGATAGCGTAAAGTCCGCCAAGGCACAAGCCGAAACCGCCAAAAA
>JAGDBD010000063.1 GCA_017959225.1 Fibrobacter sp.
GATGGTGGCGCAACATGGGAAGTCGTTGACGGAGCTCCGGAAGGGCTGATGCCGCACCGTGCAAAAATTGTAGACGGCAATATGTACATCACTTTTGCCGATGGTCCGGGTCCTTACAATATTTCTCGCGGGGGAGTGTTCAAGTACAACATCTCTTCGGGAACGTGGACAGACATCACTCCGTATGATGACAATGAAAAAGAAGACGGCTCGATCGTTCATGAAAAAAATAGCTGCTCCTATGGCGGTATTGCGATTGACCCGAAAGATTCGAAGCATATTGTGGTTTCGACTCTTGGCCAGTATACGGGCCGCCATTTGTTCAAGGATGGAACCGAAAATTATGGTGACCGCATTTATGTGACGACTGACGGCGGTGCCAATTGGACTTTTGGGCAGCACTACGGTGACGGTGTGAATATGGATGAAAACGGCAACAACTGGATCCATGGAAATGCGATTCACTGGGCCGGTTCCGTGGAATTCGATCCGTTCGACAGCAAAAAAGTTTGGGTTACGAGCGGCAATGGCATTTTCCAAACGGATGATATCACGGCTAAAGTTCCGGTATGGAAATTCCAGTCTGTGGGCATTGAAGAAACCGTTCCGCTAGATATCGTGAGCATTCCAGGCGGACCTCTTGTAACTGCAATCGGTGACTACGACGGTGCGGCTTACACGAACATCGAAGAAAGTACTCCGCGTCATACGCCTATCATTGGAACGACGGAAAGCATGGCTTACGCTCCGCTTTCGGGATCGCTTCTGCGTACGGGGGTCATTACCAAGTATTACACGTATGAATCCATCAATTACAACGTGATGTACCGCTCCGATGATCTGGGCAAAACTTGGGATTCCGTCAAGACAACGCTCAAAGGCGGCAAGGGCCTTGTGGTGCTTTCTGCCGATGGTAAAGTGATGCTTCATCGTCCGGATCAAAGTGCTACTGTTTATCGTTCCGATGACAACGGTGTATCTTGGGAAGCTGTTGAAACCGGAACCCAGACGCAATACGCTCGCATTGTGGCAGATCCGGTAAACCCGAAAACTTTCTATGTGGTCGGTTCTATGGGAACCCTTTATAAATCGACTGATGGGGCGAAAACATTTGTGGAACAGTCGGCTCGTTTACAAAACGAACAGGCTGGCGAATATTACAACGGTGGTGGCCTGATTCGCACGGTTCCGGGTAAGGAAGGTCATCTTTGGGTTCCTATGGATCAGTCTCAAATTTGGCAGCCAAAGGGATTTACAGAATATGGCCTTGCTTATACAGAAGACGGTGGCGCTTCTTGGATTCGTTGTGAAGGCGCAAGTACTGCCATTGCAGTAGGCGTTGGCAAGGCGAAAGAAGGCGCTGATTACGAAACGATTTTCATTTGGGGTGCTGCCAAGTCTGGAGATCCGATCGGTATTTACCGCTCGACGGATAAATGCAAAACCTTTGAACGGATAAATGACGATGCGCATCAGTATGGTGGCCCGGGAAATGGAAACTTTGTCCAAGGCGATATGAACCATTTTGGAGTCGTCTACATGAGCACGGTGGGCCGTGGACTTGTTGTCGGTGCACCGGAAGGAACGATTCTTCCGATTCCGACGATTCTTGCAGAAAAGGCTTCTAATGTGAGCATGCAGCTTTCCGCCCGTGATTTAAGGGTGAGTGGTCCAGCGGAAAGCTCGCTGCTCCTTTTTGACGCACAAGGAAAGCTCTGTATGCAGACACGGATCGGTGCAAATACGAACGTTTCGCTTGAGAAATTGCCGGCAGGAAAAGTTCTTGCCCGCGTGATTTCGAAGGATGGCAAGGTGCTGCAAAATCGAGGCTTTACACTACGGTAAAAGATCCTCGTTTGCAACTGTCTTGATTGTAAAACAAAAAAGGTAGCTTAAGGCTACCTTTTTTTGTTGCAAATGCTAGTAAACTTCACTATGCGTTTTACGCATACTGAGCATGAAAATTCGGTATTTTGCGCATACTCCGAAATTATTTATCTTATGGGTAAAGCTTTTTCTCGACAACACCATGCCCAAGACCGACGAAAACGTCGTTGCCGAAAGATAAAAGTGATGTTACTTTTTTATTATGAAGCCTTTTGCGGGGAAATTGAAGAACGGCTTTTTTGCTGCTGCGCTTTTGACAAGTAGCCTCAACGCCGCTGTTGTCGTTGAAACGCGGGATGAACAAGTTTCGAACGCATCCCAAACCCTTCTCCGTTTGCGGGCGTTCAACGGCACGGGCGACACCCTCCGAAATGTGGAATTCCGATACTTTTTGGCGGCAAAGTCTTCCCCCGCCGTTCTTGAAAAATACTA
>JAGDBD010000064.1 GCA_017959225.1 Fibrobacter sp.
AAGTGCTTGTCCGTAAGGGTCAAGTGCTTTTCAGGGATAGCCTCGCCCACAACTGCGTACGGGCAGCGTTCACGCTTACAGATAGCGTCGAACACATCGAGCTTGTCACCAGCAATAGCGATAACATAACTTTCCTGGGATTCGTTACTCCAGATTTCGACCGGGCTCAGGCCCGGGTCGTCGTTGGGATCGTTGCGCCGTTCAAACTTACCGCCGAGACCGCCGTCGTTCTCGAGTTCCGGGAAGGCGTTGGAAAGTCCACCTGCTCCCACGTCGTGAATAAAGGTAATCGGGTTTTCTTCGTTCATAGCCCAGCAGCGGTCGATGACTTCCTGGCAGCGGCGTTCCATTTCGGGGTTTTCACGTTGCACAGAAGCAAAGTCCAAGGATTCATTACCAGCACCGTTAGCCACCGAGCTTGCAGCGCCACCACCAAGACCGATGAGCATGGCAGGACCGCCCAGCACAATCAGATGGTCACCCGGATCGATGTGACCCTTTTCGATATGCTGATGCTTAATGTTTCCAAGACCACCAGCCAGCATAATGGGCTTGTGATAACCGCGGACTTCGGATCCTTTTTCGGAAGGAACTTCCTGTTCAAAGGTGCGGAAGTAACCGAGAATATTCGGACGGCCATATTCATTGTTGAAAGCGGCACCGCCGAGAGGACCTTCAATCATAATGTCCAAAGCAGACGCAATGCGGGACGGACTTCCAAAATCTTTTTCCCACGGTTGGACAGCACCAGGAAGCTTCAGGTTCGAAACGCTAAAGCCCGTAAGGCCTGCTTTAGGCTTAGAACCCTTACCCGTTGCACCTTCGTCACGGATTTCACCACCGCTACCCGTAGCAGCTCCCGGGAACGGAGAAATGGCCGTCGGGTGGTTGTGAGTTTCCACCTTCATCAAAATATCCACTTCTTCGTTGTGGAAGTCATACTTGTTTGTACGCGGGTCAGCGTAATAACGGCCAGCAACAGCACCCTTCATCACGGCAGCGTTATCTTTATAAGCGCTGAAAATATTGGAATTGTGAAGCTGGTAAGTGTTCTTGATCATCTGGAACAGGGACTTATCCTGTTTTTCGCCGTCGATGGTCCATTCGGCACCGAACACCTTGTGACGGCAATGTTCTGAGTTGGCCTGTGCGAACATGTAAAGTTCCACATCCGTCGGATTGCGTTTGAGTTCGGTAAAGTTCTTGACGAGATAATCAATTTCGTCAGCAGAAAGGGCAAGGCCCATTTCCTTGTCGGCTTTCACAAGGGCGTCACGACCTTCTGTGAGCACCGGAATCACGTTCAGCGGACGCGGTTCTTCTTTGCTAAAAAGAACTTCCAGGGAAGCCTTGTCCGTAAATACGGTTTGCGTCATGCGGTCATGGATTTTTGCCTTGACCTTCTTGGAAATATCTTCCGTGACACCACCGTTAAAATCCACGTAATAAGCGATAGCGCGTTCAATGCGCTTGATTTCGGAAAGTCCGCAAATATGAGCGATGTCGGTAGACTTGGAGCTCCACGGGCTAATAGTACCCGGACGAGGAGCAACGACAAAAAGAGTTCCTTCCGGTTCCTTCGCTTCCAGCGACGGACCGTAGGTCAAAAGTTTTTCGAGAGTGGACTTCTTTTCGGAAGTGAGGTCGGATTCGAGATCAACGACGTGAACGAACTCTGCATAAATGCCCTTCACCGGAAGGGAATCTTGGGCGAAATCAGAAAGGAGTTTCTGAACTCTGAAAGATGAAAGCGCAGGCGAACCGCGAAGAATAATCATAAAAGCTACCTTGAGCTAAAGGTTTGTGACCTCGCAAAAGATAGCTTTTTCTTTGTCTTGGAAATGTTACAATTAAATTAGAACCAGCGCCACGTGATGCCCAAATTCACGGAATCATGGTACTGGGAATCTTCATCGATATCCTTGTCGTAAGCGATTTCAACGCCCACGCTCAAAACGATCAGCGGAGCGATAGTCACATCGAGATAGTTTTCCCATTTGCCATCGATTTCATCCACACCATGGAAGTTCACGAAAGCCCAAAGGCGAGTTCTAAACGATGCGAGAGAAGAAAGGGACACTTTATATTCCGTCACGCTTTCAAGACCCGGTTCGTCTTTGTACTCTTCGAATTTTTTCGTATCCTTGTCGTCTGCATAACCGTAGCCCTTCGAAATGGTCAAACGGTTTGCAAAAGCGAGGCTTTGTCTAAAATTGTCATTCGGCACATAGGCAAGGCCGAGCATCTGGGTAAAATATCCCGGATCCATGAAGCAAGAAACCGGAGTTTTTACATCGTCATCATCATAGGTGTAGCTCTTCGTGAACTGGGATTCAAAACGAAGACCTGCATACGGTTCGATCGGCTTAAAATCGTTTTCGGCAACCGTCGTTTCAAGGAAAATCTTATCGTTCGTTTTACGCGTACCCGAGCCCTTCATGTAAGTTTGGCCCCAAGCGAGGTTTGCAACGGTACGCCAGTCCACATGGGAAAAATGCCCGATCACATCGGCATCGTATTTGAGAACCCAGACGTTCGTATTCACACCGTCAGCACCATTCTTCCAATTGCTGTAGTGATGACGCGTGAATTGAGCCGCAGCAAGAACGTCGGCATTCCAATTCTTCGGAAGAGCGTCAGAGAACATACCGTCTTCTGCAAAAGAAGCGGCTGCCAAAAGGGAAACGGCCAAAGCCATCAATTTGATCTTTTTCATAGTACCCTCTAAGTTAACTTATTGCTATAAAAGCGTAAAGCCATAGGGGGGCCGCGCAACGTGATGCGCATCAACCACTATGGCCTAAACCCCTTTCAAAAATTGTGAAACGCGATTAGTGCTTCTTCTTTTTCTTCTTCGGAGGCGTATAATTCGATCCGATGGGAGCTCCGCCGTTCTGCTTTTTGGCAAAAGCACCGATCTTTTTGAACATCGCCTTCATATCTTCAAACTGACGAAGCACCTGATTCACCCGTGTAATTTCCGTTCCAGAACCCTTTGCAATGCGGTTTTTGCGGCTTCCGTTAATGATTTCCGGATGCTTGCGTTCCTTTGCAGTCATGGAACTGAGAATCGCTTCAACGTAGACCATTTCCTTTTCATTGATCTGGTCTAAAGGCAACTTGTTCAATCCCGGGATAAGTCCCAAAATATCCTTTAAGCGACCGAGTTTTTTAATGGTGCGGAGCTGGCGAAGGAAGTCGTCCAAGTCAAAGGTGTTGTTCAGGATTTTCTTCTTCAAATCCTTGGCATCACGTTCATCGATGACGGACTGGGCCTTTTCCACCAAGGAAACCACGTCACCCATGCCGAGAATACGACTTGCCATACGATCCGGATGGAACAGATCGATTTCGTTCGGCTTTTCACCGACACCGATAAAGCAGATCGGTACGCCTGTGCTCTTTTTAATGGAAAGAGCTGCACCGCCACGGGCATCGCCATCCATCTTGGAAAGGCAGACACCGGTAAAATTCAAACGGGAGAAGAATGTTTCTGCAACATTCACCGCTTCCTGACCGATCATCGCGTCTGCGACAAAAAGGATTTCTTCCGGATGGACCGCGTCACGGGCCTGTTCCAGTTCCTGCATCAACTTTTCGTCGATTTGCAAACGGCCAGCCGTATCGTAAATCACAACGTCGAAGCCGTTCTTTTCGGCATATTCGTAACCGTGCTTGATGATTTCCACCGGATTCCCTTCGCCTTCATCGTACACAGGAATGCCAATGGACTTACCAAGGACCTGCAACTGCTTGATAGCCGCCGGGCGGTAAACGTCCGCAGCCACAAGGAGAGGCTTTTTTTTGCGCTTACTGCGCAGATAAAGGGAAATTTTCGCAGCAAAAGTCGTCTTACCGGAACCCTGAAGACCGACCATCATAATGCCTACAGGCGGCTTTCCCGAAAGAGCGAGTTCCTTTGTTTCGCCGCCCATCACCTGCACGAGTTCGTCGTGGATGATTTTCACGATCTGTTGGCCCGGCGTCACCGAAGTCAAAACTTCGGATCCCATGGCCTTTTCCTTCACGGCCTTCACAAAATCGCGGGTGACGTTGAAGCTCACGTCCGCTTCAAGGAATGCGCGACGCACTTCGCGGAGCGAATCCGCTACGTTTTCTTCGGTAAGGGTTCCCTGCCCACGCAGGTTTTTCAGGGTCGATTCAAGAGATTCGGTCAGTTGCGAAAACATCATAGTGGGCAGAAATATAGAAACTTAATTTAGCGGGCGAATCAGCCCATCTTCAAATCCTTCTCCATCTTCAAACGAACGATCATTTCGTTGTAAAGATCCACAAGGCAATCTTCGATGGTGATCATCGGCTTCCAACCGAGTTCCATGATCTTTTCCGGGTCCCCGATCAGAAGAGGAATATCCAAAGTCCGTTCCTTCGACGGATCAAAACGGAAGTCCACATCCGCATCCGAAATGTCCACGAGCATTTCCGTCAATTCTCGGAAAGTGTAAGATTTTCCAGAGCAAATGTTATAAACGTCGCCCGGTTTTCCCGCCTGGAGAACTTGAATCAATCCCCGGGCCACATCGCGAACGTCCAAAACATCGCGGCTCACGTCCAAGCTTCCCGAATAAATGATCGGTTCTGCTCCATACTTCTGAATTTTCACAAGCTGGCTTGCAATGGCCGGAATCAAGAATCTGCGGCTGTGATGCGGACCTGTAAAGTAGAAGGGGCGGATCATCACAATGTGCATGCCGTAGGCATTCGTAAACTGGTTGCCTAAAAGTTCCATGCAAGCTTTGGAAGTCGCATAAGACGTTAAGGGATTTGGCAAATCCGATTCTTTATGGAGCGTCGTCAAAAGCGTTCCCGTGGTGCGTCCGTAAACTTCACTGGAGCTGAGCAAAAGAATCTTCGCTTCAGGAACAATCTGCCTAGCCGCTTCCAAAAGGTTCTGGGTTCCGAGCAAATTTGTAGACAGGGTTTCGTAAGGCTTCTTGTACGAAAGTCCCACGCTGGACTGGCTTGCCAAATGGAAAATCGCACGAGGCTGCACTTCCTTGAGCACAGAAAGGACATCCTTAAAATTCAACAGATCGCCCGTACAATACGTGACATCCGAAACCTTTTGCCATGGCTGAGGCTGTTCATCGCTAAAGCTGTACAGTTTTTCGCCGTTACGCGTGACCGTTGCAAGGATATGGAAGCCAAGCGCTCCCGTTCCGCCTGTTACCAAGATACTCATGCATTCACCTCCGGCAATACAGCGTTCCACGCTGACTTGACTAAAGATTCCTCCACATTCGCCACCTTGGCGACTTCTCCGATTTTCTTCGGAAGAATATAAACCCGCTTATCCTTTTCCACTTTTTTATCGACACCCATGGCATCCCAAGCCGCATTGACATCGATACCGTCAACCGTCTTCGGGAATCCGTAAGCGTCAAGAAGCGCCGTCTGACGATTTTCATCTTCCTTCGACATCATACCGATGGAACTGGCAAGGCGTGCCGCAACACGCATACCGAGGCTTACACCGATACCGTGAGAAAATTCGTAATGATGCAATTTTTCAATGGCATGGCCAAAAGTGTGACCGTAGTTCAAAATCGCACGAAGGCCCGATTCCTTTTCATCGATTCCGACCACTTCTGCCTTGATTTCACAACTGCGACGCACAATATTTTTTAATGCTTCGGAATCACGACCCAGAATTTTCTGCACATTTTCTTCGAGATATTTGAAGAATTCTTCATCGTAAATCACACCGTACTTGACCACTTCGGCAAGGCCCGACAGATATTCCGAATCCGGAAGAGTCGAAAGGGTATCCAGATCGCACACCACCGCTTTAGGCTGATAGAAGGCGCCAATCATATTTTTGCCTTCCGGATGGTTCACGGCGACTTTACCGCCTACCGAACTATCGACCATCGAAAGAAGAGTCGTCGGAATCTGAATAAAATCAATACCGCGCTGATACGTCGCAGCGGCAAAACCCGCCATATCGCCAACCACGCCGCCCGAAAGTTGAAGCAGGCAAGACTTACGGCTGTAACGACGGCGGAGCATAAATGTAAACAGCTGATTCAAGCTGGTCAAATTTTTGAAAGTTTCCCCTGCTCGGAACTTGAACGCAGGGCAATCCCCCGCTTCATGCTTTAGCATTCCCAAATTACGGGACTGCGCCTTGGCAATCGTCGTATCTGTTACAGCGAGGAAGGAATCCTTCGGGGCTAGCCGAAGACCCGAAAGCAAAGTTGACATGTGGGGAATCAACTTATGCCCGATAAAAATCGGATAATGTCCACCACCGGAGGGTTTCACATAAACCGCACGGGAATCCCAGAATTGAAGACCTCGAAGCACTGCGGTTATCACTTTATCTTCGGAATCGTTGGTGCTTTCTACGCTAAAGTCTGCAAGAGCGTAACGGGGTTCCCGTTCCGCAAGCATTTTCTTGATTTTTTCAAGACGTTCTTCGGGAGAAAGTTTGGCAAGCAGCGGACGTGTATCTTTACGTCCAATGCGTTCCGAAAGTACTTCCGGCGTCGCCCAAAGGCGAACGATCAGACCCGTTTTACGGATAAGGGAAACTACCTTCGCCTGCGTCAAAGCACCACCGCCAAGGGCTACCACCTTCGGAGTCGTATCCGCAGCAATTTCTTCAATGACTTCCAGTTCCATTTTGCGGAACGCTTCTTCGCCTTGAGTTTCAAAAATTTCCGAAATACTCTTGCCTTGGCGTTCCACAATCAAAGCGTCCGTATCGATGAACGTCGCATGCAAACGCTCTGCAATTGCTCGACCGATTCGGCTTTTTCCGCTAGCCATAAAGCCGGTAAAGTAAACCGTTTTCTTCAGCGTCGTCATTAGTCTCCCTCCGAAAGGCCCATTGCAGCCTTCATCACGTTCACATCGGACTTCTTGCCGGGGAACCAGAATTCAAAACTTTTTGCACCTTGATGCACGAGCATGGCGCTACCGCCCACAACTTTACAACCCGCTTCTTTCGCTTCTTTCAAAAGCTTTGTTTCTTTCGGGTTGTACACAATGTCACAAACGGCAAAATTCGGTGAAAGCATTTCTTTCGAAAGGGGCGACGCATCTTCATGAGGCGTCATGCCCACACTGGTCGCATTCAGCACCAAATCCAGATCGTCCCGCACCTTAGAAAATTCCGAAAAAAGGACATGTCCTACCGAAGGCTTATCCGAAAACGCCTTGGAAAGCGCATCGGCCAGTTCTGCGCCACGTTCCGCATTCCGCGAAACGATAGTAAGCTTTGAAGCGCCTTCAGCAAGCATTGCAAAAGCGATGGCACGTGCCGCACCCCCGTTTCCAAGGATCGCCACACGGGAACCTTTTACCGTCACCCCGTGTTCTTCCAAATCGCAAAGAGCTCCGTAAGGATCTGTCGTCGTCCCGAGCAGCTTTCCGCCCACTTCACCATTTTCCCAGTAAAGCGTGTTCACGCTCCCCGTAAATTTTGAAATGTCCGAGAGTCCGTCCAAAAATTCACCGACTTTTTCTTTGAAGGGAATGGTGACATTCGCGCCTACAAATTTCAATGCGCGGAAGCCTTGAATTGCCTTGCCGAGATCGGAAGGCTCAGGAGAAAGCGGCACATAAACCGCATGAATGCCCAATTTTTCAAAAACCGCGTTGTGCATGCAAGGAGACTTGCTATGTCCAACGGGATTCCCGAAGATAGCGAGCAATTGAGTACGTCCATCTATATTTTTCACATAAATAAATATAAATGAAAATAGGGATCCCCGTTTGGGAATCCCTGCTGAATTTTTGCTTGCACGCTTTTAGCGGGCGTTCAGGTAATCCAAAACCTTCTTGGTCAAATCGTTTTCATCTTTCCAAAAAAGCACCGATCCCGTAGCGCGATCCACGACCATATCGTAACCTTCCTGGAGCGCGATTTCCGTCACCGCCTTTTTAATGAGCGAAATGATAGGAGCGCTGACCTTTTCGTTTTCCGTAATAAGTTCCCCGGAGCGTCCATAGACCCGGTCAATAAACTCCTTGAGCTCGGTATTCTTTTTGGCGTAATCGGCTTCCAGTTCCTTGCGTTTTTCATCGGAAAGCATCAACGCCTGTTTATCCAGCTTTTCCTTAATGGCAGCAAGTTCCTTTTGCAAAAGGTTCGCCTGCTGTTCCCATTTAGCGACCTGGCGATCGTATTCTTCCTGAGCTTTCTTTGTGCCTTTGTATCCTTCAAAGATGAGCTTGGAATCCACGTGCGCCACGCGCAAGCCGTCTTCTGCAAAGGCTGTGCCGCACACGAGCCATGCAGCAAGGAGAATCAAGATAAAGGATTTGACGTGCATTAGAATCCCTGCCCAATGATAAAGTTGAATTCCATATCACCGACGCTTGTACGTTCAAGACCCGAATAGGTCTCGCCACGGTCCAGCGGCCATGCGAAGTCGAAGCCGATAATGCCAAGCATCGGAACTACCACGCGGAAGCCAAAACCGAAGTCACGCTTGAGGCTCGACGGATCCCATTCCGTCAAAGGATTCGGCTGGTCCTTCGAAACCTTGGTATCCGGATCATAGCGCTTACCGAAGACGTTACCGGCATCAAAGAAGAGCGGAAGCAGGTAGAACGTATTCGGAACAATGCCCCACTGGATTTCAGCACCGATATACTGGTAGCTGCGTCCCAAGCGACGGTAGCCGATAGATCCCGAACTATAACCGCGCATCTGGCCATCATAGCCTAGCACGCCACCCATCTGGTACAAGGTTCTGTACTGCAACGGGTCACCCACCATAAAGCCATATTCGTTTGTCAAAGCGAGAGCCACACGATCGCCGATAAGCGGGAACCACCACTTCACCGACAAATCCGTCTTCACAAAGTTAAAGTCACTGCCGATCTTTTCATCAGCCCACTGCACGGTCAGCACATAGCGCGAACCATCCGTCGGGAACTGCGGCAAGTTCTTATCGTCACGGATTAATTTGAACGTCAAAGCGGATTCCACACCGGAATAGCGGATCAAGCTTCCGTCCACATTATCGCCCTGCTTGTTCATCATCCAGCTGTAACCGATCTGGCCGTAGAAGTAGTCATCCGGCCACTTCAAACGCTTACCGACATAGATAGTTCCACCATAACGGGTAATGTCCGGATCGTCATCCTGATTCCACCAGGCATAGCTCAAGCTTGTACCGAGAGTCACCGGATAATCGAGGAACCAAGGTTCCACAAAGCCAATGGATGCGCTCTTCTTGTCTTCACCATATTCCACGTTAAAGGAAGCGCTCTGACCGTCACCCATACAGCAGTTCGGAATGGAAATGCCAAGAGTTCCCGTAAGACCATCACTCTGGCTGTAGGCAAGGCCCGCACTGAACTGACCGGTTCCCGCTTCCTTTTCCGCTACTTTCAAGACCAGATCCACATCCTGATCGCCGACGACCTGAATGTCCGGATAGACCATGTCAAAGTAGTTCAACTGCATAATTTCACGGAAGCTGCGTTCCATCGAAGACTGGCGGTACATGTCACCCGGATAAAGCCTTACTTCACGGCGAATCACCTTGTCACGGGTCTTTGTATTGCCGACGATATTCACACGATGAACCTGGGCAGGCAAACCTTCCCGAAGCTTGTATTCCAAATTCACAATGCTGTCGTTCACAAATTCGCGAGTTTCGTCATACTGCGCAAAGAGATAACCTTCTTCGCGATATGCCGAAATAATTCCGCTGCGGGTCGCTTCATACGCGTAATAGTCAAAGACTTCTCCGCTGTCGAGGAACACGACTCGGGAAAGCATCTTATCCGTCAAAATTTCATTGCCGGTAAAGTGCACGGATCCCGTGTAATAACGACGACCTTCGTTGATGTCGATATAGATGCGTACATACTTGGAAGTCACGATGCTATCATACTGGGCAAGAGCACCGAATGTTTCTTCCATGGTGTAACGGGTCAAAAGCTTTTCGTCATAGTGATTCCGTTTTTTCTTCAAAAGCGTATCGATTTTACGATTCTTCCAATTGCGATCCTTCGGAAGGTTTTTGATCCATTCCTTGCGAAGTTCTTCGTATGTGATGATACCGTTCAAAATTTTAATCGCGGTTTCTTCATCTTCCACGTTGTAAACCGGAACGGCCTGGGAATAAGGATGGAAGTTCGTACGGTGTTCACGGTAATAGTGAGCGGACTTTCCATGGACACGACCAGCAAGACGGTTCATCACGTTTGCTGTATCCGCAATCGCCTGGTTCAACTGGCCGTAAAGAAGGCTCAGCTTCCGATCCTTCGGCACGGTACGCCCTAGGTAGAAGATGCAGCTAGAATCCGGCATGTATTCAGCACGGAAATCTTTCAGTTCCGCATCCAAATATCCGAAGTGGCGAATGGCGTTCAAAACCGTATCGCGATCCGCTTCAAAAACCGCTTCCTTAAATTCGCCATCTCCCCACCAATGAGAACGCTTTGTCACCATGTGATCGGTAATTTCCGTTTCCGGAACGTGATCGTTACCTGTAATCACAATGGAATCGACTTTAACCTTTGGACCTTCGCGAATAATAAAAGTAATGTCGTTTTCATGATCGGATACCGGAGTTTCCCTGTAACCGACTTCTGCCAAAAGATAACCTTCTCCACGGTAATAATTCAAAATATTCTGACGGTCCCGTTCAAGACCGCT
>JAGDBD010000065.1 GCA_017959225.1 Fibrobacter sp.
CTTTCCGTTTTTACCGACACGGGTTTGCTTAAAGATGATAGGTCCTTTGGGATCGCTGAACTTGACGATCAGAGCGCAGGCGATTAAAATCGGAGAGAGTAGAAGGATTCCGCAGAACGACGAAACGATGTCGAAAGTCCGCTTGATAACTTCATTGACGCTAAACGAAATTTTGTTCGTCTGGGAAAGGATGTCTCCGTAAAAAAGACGTTTAAGGGAGAAGAATCCGTTGTTTCGGATGTTGAACTTGGCAATGGATTCGTCGAGTTCTTGATCCTGTTTTTCTTGCAATCCGGTGTAAATGCTTGCTTGGAAAACGGGTTGCTTTGTCTTTTTGCGCAAAATGTCTACAAGGCCCGCTTTTTTGATGTTTACAAGCATCTTTCTGCGCAGGCGTTCCAGAACGTGCAGATCGGAATCGATCATAATCACCCCGAGACCATCCGGATTGTCCAAATATCCAACGATATCTGTGAACTTGGTTTCGGTCAAAAGGGTGAGCACTGCGATTTTCCAAGCTCGGACATAGGTCGAATCGAACTTGCTGAATCCGACGATATCGAACTGGCGCGTGATGATTTTGAAATACAGAAACGGATGCTGATTGCGATTTGTTCGCAAAAATTCTTCACGGAGTCTTGCCTTGAAAAAATTCGAAGGGTAAACCGTGTTTCCGATGTCCTGGGGGGAAAGTAAGCCCAGCCTGTCCTGTGTAATTTTAGCGTTCACTTCCCAAATATAGCTTCGATTTTCTAATTTATTGGCGAAAAATTTTTCCATTGGAGATTATTATGCGCATTGGACTTATTGGCACCGGAACCATTGGTGGCGGTGTAGTGGAAATCCTCGAAGCCAAGGCTGCTCAGTACCGTGAAAAGTTGGGCATCGACCTTGAACTCGCTTGCATCTGCGCCAAGAGCGAAGAAGAAGTCGCTCCGTACAAGGCAAAGGGCTATAAGACGACGACCGATGCGATGACGATGATCACCGATCCGACGATTCATGTGATCGTGGAACTCGCCGGCGGTTACGAAATGCCGCGCAAATGGATTACCGCCGCTCTCGAAAATAAGAAGCATGTGGTGACTGCCAACAAGGCGATGCTTGCAAAGTATGGCCATGAAGTTTTCCCATTGGCCGAAAAGAACAACTGCCACATTCTGTTCGAAGCCGCTGTCGGCGGAGGCATCCCCATTATCCGCAGCATGCAGGAAGGTTTTGTGGGCAGCGAAGTGGAACACTTGAGCTGCATCATCAACGGTACTTGCAATTACATCCTTTCCCGTATGGGTGAAAGCGGCATGTCCTTTGACGACGCTTTGAAGGAAGCCCAGGAAAAAGGCTTTGCAGAACGCAACCCGACTTTCGACATCGAAGGTGTAGACTCCGCTCACAAAACGGCTATTCTTTCGAGCCTCTGCAGCGGCAAGTATGTGGACTTTGAAAAGATCCATGTGACCGGTGTTTCGAAGATTACTGCAGAAGACATTGCAAATGCAAAGGAACTCGGTTACAAGATCAAATTGCTGGGAATTTACGGACGTTGTGAAGACGGTGCTGTAGACGCTCGCGTTCATCCGTGCCTTGTTCCCAACGATCACTTGCTCGCCAGTGTAGACGGAGTGATTAATGCGGTGTATCTCCACTGCGATAATCTCGGTCAGACTCTCCAGACAGGCGCTGGCGCAGGCCGTCTTCCGACTGCAAGCGCTGTCGTTGCAGATCTCGTTTCCCTCGCTCGTTCGACGGATACTGGTTCTCGTAAGCCGCTCCCCATGGGTTGGTTCAACAAGGAAAATGCCGCAAAGCTCGTTCCGATTTCCGAAACGTCTTCCCGTTACTACTTGCGCTTTACCACCAAGGATTCCTACGGTGTTCTCGCAAGCATCACGGGCATTTTCAGCCAGAACGAAATCTCCATCGAATCCATCATCCAGAAGGATGTGAAGGATCCGGGCAAGGTCAGCATCGTCGTCATTTCCGAACGTACCAAGGAAAGCAAGATGCTCACAGCACTTGAAGCCATCGACTCGCTCTCTTCTGTCGCAGAAAAGAGCCAGATGATCCGCTTCCTCAAGTAAGGCGTCATCATGCTGCGAGGAAACAAGCTAGAACTCCTCTTGCATCTGATCGGAGACTATTTGGCGGTGACAATCTACTTTGTCATTGCCTTTTGGATACAGTTCCACAGCGGTTGGATTGTAGACAAATTCGATCCGTCCAAGATGATTTCGGAATATACCCGCACAGGACTTGTGCTCACTGCGGGTTGGATTCTTTTGTTTGCCGTGACGGGCCTTTACCGCACATGGCTTTTGCTTTCTCGAACGCTCCAGGTGCTGCATGTGGCACGTGCCGTCATCATCGGAATAGTGACGATTCTTTTGGGTCTCTTCGGCTCGGAATTTATCGGTCGATTGGTGGCGGGGCAGCCTCTTTTGGGCGATTACGTATACGGATCCCGCTTCAAGTGGATCCTTTTGTACGGCGCCGGCGTCTTCTTTTTAGTCGCCACTTTCCGCATGTTGGTAGCAAGCTTTTTGCGCACGCTTCTGCGCAAAGGACACGGTGCAAATAATCTGCTTGTGCTCGGTGCTACGGAAGCGGGTAAAAAAATTGCGCTTGCTTTTGCGAAAGCTCCGGAACGGGGAAAGAAGGTGGTCGGATTCCTGGATGAACATTACCAGGTGATGGACCACGAATTCGCAGGCTTCCCGGTCCTCGGTAAATATTCCGATTTGGCAGGCCTTGTAAAGAAGCTCAAAGTTTCGGGTATCGTCATTTCCCATGACAGTTCTTCTTTGCAAGAAATTACCCGAGTTCTTACATGGGCGTGCGACCTTCCATTGCACATCTATGTGATCCCCGGTTTGTACAACGTGATCAGCGGACATTACAAAACGAACCTGGTTCACGGTTTTGATTTGCAAGAACTGTTCGCTTTCAATATGCCCCGTTGGGAAGTGCGGGTGAAGCGCTTAATGGATGTCGTTGTGGCGGCAACCCTTTTGATTTGCTCCCTTCCGATTTCGCTCATGGCAGCCCTTGCGATCAAGCTGGATTCTAAAGGACCTGTTTTTTATTCGCAGGAACGTGTAGGCCTTTACGGCAAACGTTTTATGGTGCACAAGTTCCGTACCATGCGGACAGACGCCGAAAAGAACGGTGCGCAGTGGGCGACGAAGAACGATCCGCGCATTACCCGCGTGGGACGCTTCCTCCGCAAAACCCGTATCGATGAACTGCCACAGCTTTTGTGCGTTCTCCAGGGCGACATGAGCATGGTCGGTCCACGTCCGGAACGGGCCGTGTTTATTGAAAAATTGCGGGAACAGATTCCGTTCTACATTGGACGCCTTAAAATGAAACCGGGACTTACCGGTTGGGCTCAGGTGCGTTACCACTACGACACGAGCCTTGAAGATGTGCAGAAGAAGTTGGAATACGACATGTACTATTATGAAAACATGTCCCTTCTTTTGGATCTTCAAATTTTGTTCAGAACGATTTATGTAGTGCTCACAGGTAAAGGAGCTCAATAATGTACGGTGACAATTCGAAGCCGGTGTTCCCGGCGGAAGACGCTTTGACTATGATTCGCCTTGCGCTTGCAGAAGACGTGCGCACGGGAGACGTGACAAGCCTTTGGACCATTCCGGAAAATCAAAAAGAACATGCCCGCCTGATTGCAAAGGAAGACGGCGTTCTCGCAGGCCTTCCGGTAATCGAAATGGTCTTTCAGGAATTGAAAGCGAGTGTGAAAGTCACGCTTCACAAGCAAGACGGCGACGTAGTGAAGAAGGGCGATCTGATTGCGGAACTCGACGGCACCACCCGTGAACTCTTGACCGGTGAACGCACCCTTTTGAATTTCATCCAGCAGCTTTCGGGCGTTGCCACGGTCGCTCATACTTTCCAAGAAGCTTTGAAGGGCGGAAAAACAAAGGTCCTCGATACGCGTAAAACCGTTCCGGGATTCCGCACATTGCAAAAGTATGCTGTCCGCGTAGGCGGAGGTTCCAACCATCGCATGGGCCTTTTTGACATGGTGCTTGTAAAAGACAATCACATCGCTGCGGCAGGTGGCGTTTTGGAAGCTCTCGCCGTTGTCAAAAAGAACAATACCCAAAACTTGATGGTCGAAATGGAAGTGGAAAATTTTGACCAGCTCCGCGCTCTTTTGAACAAGGGTGTAGACGTCATCATGCTCGACAACATGAGCAACGAGACCATGGCGGAAGCTTTGAAGATTATCAAGGAAAGCGGAGACAAGTGCTTGGTGGAAGGCTCCGGCAATATGACCCTTGAACGCGCCAAGGAAATCGCCACCTTAGGGCTTGATTTCATCTCGGTGGGCGCTTTGACCCACAGCGTGAAGGCTCTCGATATTTCCATGAGAATTTAAGGCTTCGAATGAAGACCGCAAAAAAGAAATCTTCGAATCGAAAGAAAGCCCCTTATACATTTGTCGTGGATGTGGGAAACACTCACACGGTCCTTGGCATTTATAAGGGCGACCAGATTGAAGACCACTGGAGACTCACCACTCGGAAAGAAACGACGAGCGATGAAGTGTTGAATCGCGTCGGCGGCCTGATCCGTTTTTCGAAAATCAAACCGGAAGAAATTTCTTACGTTGGACTTTCCACGGTAGTGCCAGTCCTTGAACGCCCTTGGGTGAAAGCTCTTCAAAAGCTTTTGAAAAAGCCTGTTCAGGTGGTCAATTCCAACAATTGTCTCGGTTGCCCGATCGCTTACCTGAATCCGTCTTCTTTAGGCGCAGACCGTCTTTGCAACATTATTTCGTTGCGCGATCGCGGTTATACCGATGCCATCGTCATTGACATGGGAACGGCAACCACTTTCGATGTCATGAAAAACGGCGGTTTTGAAGGCGGATTGATTATTCCTGGTATCAGTGCAAGCATGGACGTTCTCACGGAAAAAGCGGCCCGCTTAAAACCGGTGAGCATCGAATGGTCGGACCGCATCGTGGCGAACAATACAGATGACGCCATTCGCGCGGGCCTTTTGTACGGGTTTATCGCAGAACTCGAAGCTCTTGTAAAAAAAATTAAGCAGGAACTGGGCAAAAAGGATGTTCCGGTTTTTGCAACGGGCGGCTGGGGACGCATGGTCCTTGGGCATAGCGATGTGATCGATACTTATGATCCGTATTTGACGGTAAACGGGGTGCGCCTGGTTGCCATGCACGGAAACGGAGCTATCGAAATAGATCGCGATAGCGATGAAGAATAGCGTTTTATTTATATATATTCTTCGAAGACATTTTTGGAGTTTATATGCGTTGTTTAGTAACTGGTGGTGCTGGATTTTTAGGCTCGCATCTTTGTGAACGATTGCTCGCAGACGGGCATGAAGTGATATGTCTTGACAATTACTTCACCGGTCGTATGAGCAATGTGAACCATTTGCGCGACAATCGCAATTTTGAACTGATCCGTCACGATGTGACAGAACCGATTCTCCTGGAAGTGGATCGCATTTATAACCTGGCTTGCCCGGCAAGCCCGATTCACTACCAGTACAATCCGGTCAAAACTATTAAAACAAGCGTCATGGGCGCAATCAACATGCTCGGCATGGCAAAGCGCGTCCACGCCCGCATTCTCCAGGCTTCGACAAGCGAAGTTTACGGCGATCCGAATGTACACCCCCAGACCGAAGATTACTGGGGAAACGTAAACCCCATCGGCATTCGCAGCTGTTACGATGAAGGCAAGCGCGTTGCAGAAACGCTTTTTATGGATTATCACCGTCAAAATCATGTTGACATTCGCATTGTGCGTATTTTCAATACGTATGGACCGCGCATGCTCGCCAATGACGGACGCGTCGTCAGCAATTTTATTGTACAAGCGCTGAAAGGGGAAGACATCACCATTTACGGTTCGGGCGAACAGACCCGCAGTTTCTGCTATGTTTCGGACTTGATCGAAGCGATCGTGCGCATGATGGATCAGGACGATGCCATTGGCCCTGTGAACATTGGAAATCCCCATGAATTCACCATGTTAGAGCTGGCGGAAAAGGTGATCGATTTAACGGGCAGCCAAAGCAAGATCGTTTACTTGAGCCTCCCGGGAGATGATCCGAAAAAACGCAAACCGGACATTTCCCGCGCAAAGAAGATCCTTTCGAACTGGGAACCTACCGTTCAGCTGGAAGAAGGATTGAAAAAGACGATCGCCTATTTTGAATCCACGTTGAAATAAGTTTATATTGAAAGAAAGACCTTTAACTGTTCGAGGGTAGTATGAGTATGATTGCCGTTATCGCGCTGTTCATTGCTGCGATTATCGCATTGGTCCTTTTGGCTTTTGTGGCCAATTTCTTTAGCCTTTGGCTTCAAGCTTTGTTTTCTCGGGCAAGTGTCAGCATGTTCCAGCTGATCGGGATGCGTCTCCGCAAAGTTCCGCCCAAGGTGATTGTGGAATCTCGAATTCTCAGCTGCAAAGCGGGAATGCCTGTGGATACGAATCTTTTGGAAGCGCATTACATGTCGGGTGGTGACGTGATCCGCGTGGTGCAGGCGCTGATCGCTGCCAACAAGGCGAACATCAAATTGGACTTTAAACAGGCTGCTGCGATCGACCTTGCCGGTCGTAACGTTCTTGAAGCGGTGCAGATGTCGGTGAACCCGAAGGTGATTGAAACTCCGCGGGTAAGCGCTGTGGCTTTGGATGGTATTCAGCTACATGCTGTGACTCGCATTACGGTCCGCGCAAGCATTCAAAAGCTTGTCGGTGGCGCTGGTGAAGAAACGGTGGTTGCCCGTGTGGGTGAAGGTATCGTGTCCTCCATTGGCGGTGCGGCAAGCCACAAGGATGTGCTTGAAAATCCGAACATGATTTCTCGCAAGGTTCTGGAATCGGGCCTTGACGCCGGTACGGCTTTTGAAATTCTCTCCATCGACATTGCCGATGTGGACGTTGGCCAAAATATCGGTGCGCGCTTGGAAACGGACCGTGCCGAAGCCGATAAGAAGATTGCACAGGCCAAAGCGGAAGAACGCCGTGCCATGGCTTACGCTGCGGAACAGGAAATGAAGGCGAAGGTCATGGAAATGCGAGCAAAGCTTGTGGAAAGCGAAGCTCAGGTTCCGATGGCCATGTCGGACGCCCTTCGCAGTGGACGTCTCGGTGTAATGGATTATTACAACTTAAAGAATATCCAGGCCGATACCCAAATGCGTAACCAACTCGGCGGTGTCGATGCTCAGCCGAAGGAGCCGAACGCTTAACGCTTTGGGATTCCCATGGAAAATCTTGTCACCGTCCTCATCACACTGGCGATTATCGCCTATTCCGCATACCGGAAGTCGAAACGGCAAGGGCATAACGAGCCTTTGCCGCCAGATACGTCGTGGGAACAGGACGATGTCGAAGAGGACGTTTCCGAAGAAGCGCCTCCGGTGCCAGATCCGTTACAGGATCTGATTCGCAAGTTTAGAGAAGAACAGGCGAAAACGGCACAAGGGGACGCTTCTCCCAAAGTCGTTCCGTCCAAAAAAATCGTGGAAGCGGATCAAAAAACTTTTGAGCATCAATCCAAACGGATCGAATCTTCTTATGCTCCCAAAAAGGATTTTACCCGCATTTCAAAAAATGAAGAAGTAAAGCCTGTTTTTGTTCCGATGCCCGAACCCGAAGTTTCTTCTTTCAAGTTAGAAGAAACTTTGCCGCAAACACCGCTTCAGCGCAAATCGAATTTTGACCTGAATATAAAAGATGCCCGCAAGGGATTCTTGTGGGCAAAGGTTTTGGACGATCCGCGGTTTAAACGCCGCTCACCGTTTACTCTTGATCGTAGGGGATAAGAGCCCAGCAGATTACATAAGCAAGAATTCCGGATCCGAATGAAATCAGCGTTCCGATGATCCAAAGAATTCTGATAATCGTCGCGTCGATGTTAAAGTATTCTCCAATACCGCCACATACGCCGACGATTTTTTTGTTGTTTTCGGAAAGAGTCAATTTCTTCATCGTGAATTCCTCCTGTCATCGAAGTTAACAATTGTTTTCAAAAATAAAGTAGAAAAATATTCCGCAAAAACGTCATATAGGATGAGCCTCTCTCATTTAAACCAAAGGAGTCAAGATGAGAGATAATCATTTGCTGTCAATTTTAATTGTTTTCTCCGTTTTTTCTTTTGGATTTTGGGGATGTTCCTCTGGGGGAAATCCGGAAAATCCTTCGGCGGAGCTTTCGCATGTCCATTTGGATGTGGCAAGGACTGCCGTTCCGCTGCAAGATAGTCTCGTAGTGGACTTGATCGGTCCGGATACGATTCACATGGTCCTTGTGGACGAAGAAGCTTTTGTGGAACAGCGGCTAAGTCCCGGAGCGTGGAACTTTTATGCGAAGCAATACGCGAACGGAATGCTTGTGGAAGAGGGGGAAGTTTCGGCGACGCTTTTGGCAGGGGAAAATGCATCTCTTTCCATTGCGATGCATGCGGTTGCGGGATTTCTCTATGTGAAGATTCCTCTTGGACTTGGAAATTCCATGGGAATCGCTTCGGGTACGCTTCAAATGCGAGGCGAGAACTTTTCGAAGGATTACGCTTTTCAGTTGACGGAACTAGAAGCTTCCGTTGCAACGGACATGCTTGTTCTTGGACAGAATTATAGTGCAAAGATTATGCTGTTTTCGGCGGAAGGAGATACGTTGTACGAAATCGATTCCCAGGTGACCATCGACGGGGAACATTTTGCCTTGGACTGGACTTTGAATTCGTTGTATTCGGATCTTTCCCTTTTTATTACAAAAGATTCCATTCGCACTCTTTCGGTGGTTGCGCATTTGCCGGCAAAGCTTCGCGCTCCGCAAAAGGATGAACTGTTGATTTCGGAATTCATGACCGAAGGCAAGGAAGAATTTGTGGAAATTTACAATGCATCCTTGGACACCTTGGATTTACAAGGTTGCTCACTTTGGGCAACGAGCAGCTCCACCCTCAAGCAGATGACCGATTCCAGTTTTTTGGCAAAAGTTGCTCCGGGAGCTTATTACGTTTTTGGCAAAGATTCTCTTGAAGGGCGTGACGTTACCGTGCCCCTTGCCATGCCCGGAACAAAGGGCTCTATTGTAATCCGCTGCCCGTCGGGAACGATTGATTCTCTTTTTTATGCGAGTGCAAAAAATGTGGCAAACGATTCACTTTCGATTTCGGAATTTCCCATTGATTCGAAGATGAGCGTGCAGTTACCCCTGTCTCGGTATAAGGAGCGAGCGGAAGGAAGCTCCTGGTGCAATGGAGAGTTCACCTTGCACGAAGCGGCCAATTGCGTTGAAGAATAAAGAAAAAACGAGAACGTGAGTTCTCGTTTTTAATGTCTGCGCCGTGGCGGTGGAGGGTCCGGATAGTCGTCCGGACGGCCACGGTGACGTCTTCTGTAGTACACCGGTGGCGGCGGAGGCGCTGCATAAAAGTGGACGCTCCATTCGGCGTGGGGATAAGGTCCGCAAGCGGTATTCCCTGCGCTGCAAAGGTTGCAGAGCGCAAGTGGGCTGCATGTGGCAAGGCGCGGATCTCCGTAAAGATCTGCATAATCGTTGTAACGGTTTTCGTAACAGGCTCGGCATGCACGTTCCCATGTTCCGAAGGAGCAGAGATCGTATGCGGAAATGTTGCAGGTACATTCGACGCCGTAACAGGTCGTGCAGCGGTAAATCCCGTTAAAATCGTAATAGCACCATTTTTCCGAATAGACGTTTCCAGCGGAATCGTCGTGGACCGTGACGCAGGACGACAAAAAAAGCGCCACCAAAAGAATCATTTTTTGGAAATGCGCTTTTTTCATAATTCCCCTTTTTGAAAAAGAATTAATATTCCGCTTCGGCCTTGAGATCGCGAGTCATCAAATCGCGAAGAGCTTCGAGAGGCTTTTTGTCGTTGAATAGAATTTCGTAGACTGCGTTTACAATCGGAAGTTCCACGTGCACGGAATCTGCGAGAGCCTTTGCGCTCTTGCAAGTCGGAACGCCTTCTGCGATCATCTTCATATGGCCCATCACCTGGGAAAGGGTTTCTCCCTTACCGATGCATTCGCCTACGTAGCGGTTACGGCTGTGTTGGGAAAGGCAGGTGACGATCAAGTCGCCCATGCCGGCAAGGCCTGCAAACGTACTGGGATTTGCGCCCAGAGCGCGACCGAGGCGGCAAATTTCTGCCTGACCGCGGGTAATGAGGGCTGCACGGGTGTTGTCGCCTGCTCCGATGCCGTAAAGAATGCCGCTTGCAATTGCAATGACGTTTTTCACAGATCCGCAGAGTTCCGTACCGATCTGGTCGGTGGACGTGTAAATGCGGATGTAATTGTTGCTAAAGATCTGCTGCACTTTTTTTGCAGAGTCTTCGTTCGGGCATGCGGCAATGATTGCCGTGTAAACGCGGCGGGAAACTTCTTCAGCATGGGTCGGACCGCTGAGAGTGACCACGTGATCGTTATCGAGCCAAGGAACATTTTCGAGAATGACTTCGCTCATGCGCTGATCGGTGCCTTCGAGAATGCCCTTCGTGGCGCAGACGACGGTAGGAATTTTTCCCTTGTGATCCCATTTGGCGAAAGTCTTGCATACGTTGCCCATCACCTGGGACGGAACAACGATCAAAACCAGTTCCGCACCTTCAAGTGCTTTGTTCATGTCGGTCGTATAAGTAAACGAATCCGGGAAAATGACGCCAGGAAGTTTATCCTTGTACTGGTGTTCCGTGGAAAGCAGGTCCACTTCCGCCTGGGAAAAAGTCCAAAAAGACACCTTGTGTCCGTTGTCATTTAAAACCTGGCCGAGGGTAAGTCCCCATCCGCCGGTGCCGAGTACTGTAACGTTCATGATTCTAATAGCCTTTATATTTGAAACAATTTTGTTCCCTAATAGGGAAATTACACTTTTTTCTTCTTTTTGCCAAAACCGTTTTCTGTCCCGTTCATCAAACGCTTGATATTGGCCTTATGCTTGTAAATAACAAACACGGCGACGATCCAGGCGATGACGAGAATTCCTTCGTTGATATGGTCGTGAGGGTAGATACCCGGAGCGACGTAGCCGAAGGTGGCAAGCCCTGCCAAGGTGATGCAGGCAAAAATGCTCCCCACGGAGACGTACTTGGTGGTAAAGGTCAGAAGGCACCAGACAGCAAATGCGCCAAGGGCTGTGACCGGAGCGAGTGCAAGGAATACGCCGAATGCAGTTAAAACGCCTTTACCGCCACGGAAACCGGCAAAACAGGTAAAGCTGTGACCGAGGATCGCAAGCAGCCCGCAGACGAGAGGAAGCCAGAAGTAATCCGGACCGCCCGAAGCTTTGGACGCTTCGTTCATCAAACTGGCAATGGTGGGAGCGAAAAATCCCTTCAAAAGATCCACAATGACGACCGGAAGCGCGGGCTTCACCCCGAGAACGCGGATCGTGTTTGTAAGACCTGAATTCTTCGAACCGTAATTGCGAATGTCGTAATCTTTACCGTTGACGATCTTGGCGACCCACACGGCGGTCGGAATGGACCCGAGGAGATACGCTATCGGAAGCGAGAGTAAACTGTTCAAGGTCTTCGTCCTTTCTTAAAATAAGTTTGGTATCAAAGTTCAAGCGGAGCGGTGCACCGTTCAAATGGAACGCTTCGAAGAACGTTTTGAGAAGGTAACGCTTGTAAGATTCGTCCACGGCGTCCGGATTCTTGGTTTCGATGTCGATGACCGGAGGTTCTACCATGATCTGGCATGCGCGGGTGAGCTTGACTAAGCGTCCCTGGTGAGCCGGGTGCGGATTCTTTTGGCAGGCTTCTGCAAAGACTTCTGCGATACGGTCTCGACCGATGACACGGCGGCAGTTTGCGTAAACGGTTTTGATTTCTTGCAAAATGCGGTGAACGCGCAAGCCTTCCTTTGCACTGATGGAAAGAATCGGGGTGAATTCGAACATCGGTTCTCGTTCACGCATGGCCTTTACCATGTGGTCAAAGGATTTTTCCGTTTTGTCCGGAAGGATGTCCCACTTGTTCAGAAGGATGATCAGTCCCTTGCCCGCTTGGCGAATGCTCTGGATAATGCGGAAGTCCTGTTCCGAAATACCGAGGGTCGCATCGATCATGAGAATGGAAAGGTCCGAACGGCGGATGCTTTCTTCGGTACGCATGTTGCTGAAGATTTCCACTTCGTCTTCGACTTTCGCTTTTTTGCGGAGACCGGCAGTATCGGTTACAACGAACTTTTCACCGTCAACGGTAAAGGTACAGTCAATGGAATCGCGGGTTGTGCCCGGAATATCGGAAACGACGACGCGTTCTTCGCCCAAAAGACGGTTGAGCAGGGTAGACTTTCCTGCGTTCGGACGGCCCAGAATGGCAAAACGGATGGGGCGCTTTTCTTCTTTTTCGGACTGGCCTTTTTTGGGAAGGATCGAAATGACTTCGTCAAGCAGCGAAAGGCAAGCGTAACCGGTGAGCGCACTGATGGTGCTCGGCTGCCCCATGCCGAGAGAGAAAAATTCCCAGCTTTCGGAGCGGTCTTCCGGGGTTTCGCTCTTGTTTGCGATCAGGAGAACCTGCTTGTCGAGCTTGCGGATCATTCTCGCGAATTGATCGTCGAGTTTGGTGATACCGACACGGGCATCGACCATGAACAGCACCAGGTCTGCTTCCTGGATCGCTGTGAAAATTTGGTCGCGCACATTGGCGGCGAGAACGTCAATCGTGTCATCCGGAAGGAATCCGCCGGTATCGACGACGGTGAATTCACGACCTTTGTAAGTGGCCGTTTGATAATGACGGTCACGGGTCACGCCTTCACGGTCAGAAACGACCGCGGCTCTGCGTCCGAGGATGCGATTGAAAAGGGAGGACTTGCCCACGTTCGGGCGTCCTACGATACATACGATAGGTAATTTAGCCACGTCCCAAATATAGTTATCTAGGATGTAAAAAAACTTTAATTAAACGCCTTTTACACGGATTGTTCATATATCTAAAAGAGGAGGGATTCTTAACCCTTATTTTATGAATAAGTAGAAGGAGACCTGCGATGAAATGGGATTTGGGAAAGTACTTTTTACTTGCAAGCGCGTCGATGTTTTCCGCGGGACTTTGGGCATTCCCGGCAAATCCGACACCTTTTTCGGTAGATAATGCAGGCGATTCGCTCACCCTTCGAAACGGAGGTGATGAACATTATCGTTATACGCAAACCGAAGACGGTTATCTCGTGATTTCCGATTCGACCGGGGTCTACTATTTCGCAGATGAAAACGGTGCTGCAAGTTCGGTCAAAGCAAAAAATGCGGACTTGCGGAATTCTTCCGATAAAGCTTTTTTGCGAAAACTGGATAAGTCTAAAGTGCGCAAGGCGCATCAAAAACGTCATCCGGATCGACTTGTGCGGCCCGCCCGCAAAGGAAAATCGTCGAAGCCGGATTGGGTCCCATCGACGGAATCCGCACCTCCTCTGCTTCGCCTTCCCAGCGCAGAATCCCATGTAACGGGAACGAACCGTTTCCCGGTTTTGCTCGTGGCCGCTCCGAGTGCGTCCAATGCGGATTCTACCAAATACTGGAATCAGCTGAACCAAACGGGTTATACGGAAAACAACCATTTGGGATCGGTCAGGGATTATTTTACTGCTCAGTCGAATGGACTTTTTGTCCCGGTTTTTGACATTTATTTGGTTTCTGTTTCGCAATCCCTTTCCAGTTACAAAAATTCTGAACACGCCTTGATTGAAGAAGCAATTACGAGCCTCAAGGCCAATTATCCGCAGTTCGACCCTAGTTTGTACGATGCGGATGGAGATGGAAATATCGACGCAACGCCTGTTCTTTATGCAGGTACGGAATCGGCGGCTAGCAACTTGGGCGGCTACCAGTATGAACTCCAATGGGACGGTGGAAAAATCAGCGCTGGAAATGGGAAAAAATTCAACTCGTATTTTATCATTAGCCAGATGTCCAACTCCACAAAGCTTTTGCCCATTGCGACCTTTGTGCATGAATTCAGCCATACGATGGGTTTAAAAGACCATTATTGCGTTGCTGCTTCGGATTGCTATAGCGATTTTACAAACAACACTTACCAAGCTCCCGGAGCGCACGCTTGGGACGTGATGTCTACCGGCATGTACAATAACGGTGGCGGTAAACCGGTCGGTTACAGCGCTTTCGAAAAAGCCTTTATGGGGTGGATGTCTTATACGACGCTCTCTTCGTCGGACGAAATTTCTGTTCTCGGAGCGCTTAATTCGACGCAATTTGCATACAAAGTCCCTGTCAGCGGAAACCAGGACGAATGGTATGTCATCGAAAACCGTCAAAAGGATAGTTGGGACGCTTCCCTTCCGAATCACGGCCTGTTGATTTGGCATATCGATTATGATGAGAACGCATGGTATAAAGACATTTTGAACGATGTGGCTGGCCATCAGCGCGTCGATGTTGTGGAAGCTGGAAATTTAAAAGTGACGGAATACTATGACGGTTTCAATTCAACGCATTTGGTGGATGATGCTTTTCCGGGATCGCAGAATGTAACGTCTTTCACCGCTTTCAATTCCTGGGCCGGGACAAATCTCGGGGTGAATTTGTACAACATTTTGGAAGAAAATGGAAAAGTTTGCTTTGCAACGAAAAGCGGAGTTTCCGTTGGCAGTTGCACTGTCGTAAGCTCAAGCTCTAGCGTCAGCTCAAGCTCTGAACAGAGTTCAAGCTCGGAAGCCGTTTCCAGTTCAAGCGTCGCTTTGACCCAGAGTCAGTATGCCTATATAGTGAACTTGCCAAAGGATTCTCTTTATGCAAAGAAATCCGTGGATTTGCATGAAGCTTTGGAATTTTTAGGTGTAACGGGTACGGCGAATTCGCTGTATGAATCGGGCGAACTTTTGTATTACGCAGTAGAATCCGATGGATCTTTGAACGCAAATTCCACTGCGATGGCGCCCGGTCACTGGTTTGACGCTTCCGGAAATGTTTGTAATTGGGATGCGGATGGTTCCGTTGCGCGGATATTCTCGGAATTAGATCTTGCGTCTGGCACTGCAAATATTGGGCAGTTCCCGCAAAAGGTCGATATAGGTGAAATCTATACGATTCGGCAGGCTCTTGTTTACGGTGAAAAACGGGTGGACCTCACCTTCGTGGTTGTGATCGCTGCGGAAGGTTCGTTAGAACAGACTGTTCCTGAAGACTCTTCGCTTTCCATTGCGAACAGTCGTGCGCAAAGCGGTATTTCGACTTTAGCACTCCGTGATAACGTGTTGGAAGTAAACACGTCCCTTTCGGGCCGTAAGAACCTTGCCGTATACGATCTCACAGGCAAGATCCTTTACAGGGAAAGCTTTGACGGTTTTGCAAAGAATGTGTCGCTTACAAATTTGCAGGCGAAGGGGGTTGTCGTTGTAAGACTTTCCCAGAATGGTCGGATTTTATCCTTAAAGCGCATGGCCGTGCACTGATCTCCATTTTACGTAGAACCCTTTAGAACCGGAATTCTTTCCGGTTCTTTTTTTGCTAATTTTGCCGCCGGATAATTCCAAAGGTAAACTTATGGCAGAAACGATGACTTCCGCGCAAGTGCGCGAATCCTTTATCAAGTTTTTTGAATCCAAAGGACACTTGTTTGTCCGCAGCTCGCCGGTGGTTCCCCATGACGATCCGACGCTTATGTTCACGAACGCAGGCATGAACCAGTTCAAGGCCATCTTCCTCGGAGATAATCCGAAGGGTTGGAAGCGTGCATGCAACAGCCAGAAGTGCCTCCGCGTTTCGGGTAAGCATAACGATTTGGATGTTGTGGGTCGTGACAATTACCACCACACCTTCTTTGAAATGCTCGGCAACTGGTCTTTTGGCGACTATTATAAGAAAGAAGCTATCGCTTGGGCATGGGAACTTTTGACCGAAGTCTGGAAGCTTCCGAACGAACGCCTTTTTGCCACCGTTTACGAAGATGACGACGAAGCATGGCAAATTTGGAAAGACGTTTCGGGCCTTCCGGATGACCGCATTATGCGCTTCGATGGACATTCGAATTTCTGGGAAATGGGTGATACCGGCCCTTGCGGTCCTTGCTCCGAAATCCACTATGACCGTGGCGACCTTGCAACGCAGGCCGAAACCTTTAAGGATCCTATCAAGGGTGTGAACGGTGAAAACGACCGTTACATTGAAATCTGGAACAACGTGTTCATGCAGTATGAACGCCTTTCCGACGGCTCTCTTGTTCCGCTGAAAGCAAAGAACGTGGACACCGGTATGGGCTTTGAACGTATCTGTGCCATTTTGCAGGGCAAGACCAGCAACTACGACACGGACGTGTTCACGCCGATCATCAGCAAAGTCGCAGAACTTTCCGGTGTCCCGTATAGCGACAATGAAGCGGGCACTCCTCATCGTGTGATCGCGGACCATTTGCGCGCACTTTCTTTTGCGATTGCAGACGGCGCCCTTCCGTCTAACGAAGGCCGCGGTTACGTTCTTCGCCGTATTCTTCGCCGTGCAAGCCGCTTCGCTCGACTTCTCGGTCAGAAGGAAGCCTTTATTTATAAGCTTGTCCAGGTCCTCGCTGACACCATGGGAGACGCTTTCCCGGAAATCCGCGAACGTAAAGACTTTGTGGCAAACGTGATCAAGAGCGAAGAAGAAAGCTTCATTCGCACACTCGATGCAGGCCTTGAACGCTTTGAATCCATTTCCGCCGATTTGAAACGTGGCGAAAAAATTCCGGGTGACAAGGTGTTCCTCCTTTACGATACCTACGGATTCCCGCCGGATTTGACCGGAATTCTTGCAGAAGAAAAGGGCCTTTTGATTGACGAAGAAGGCTATGAAAACTGCATGAAGGAACAGAAGGAACGTGCCCGTGCCAACATGAAGAAGGGCATCAACACCATGGGCTCTGAAGGCTGGACAGAATATGCGGTGGGATCGACGAAGTTCGTCGGTTACGAAACCGACACGGCAAAAGCCAAGGTTCTCCGCTACCGTGAAGACAAGGGCATTCTTTCCATCGTTCTCGACACGACGCCGTTCTACGCAGAAATGGGCGGTCAGGTGGGAGACAAAGGTCTTCTCCAGGCAGACGGTTTGGACATCGCCATTTTCGACACGATCCGCGTGAACGACACGACGGTTCACCGTGGTAAGGTGACCAAGGGTGAAGCGAACAAGGATACGATGTCTGTGGAATTTACCGCCAAGGTGGATTCGTATCTGCGTGAAGATATTCGTGCGAACCATTCCGCAACGCACTTGCTCCAGGCTGCACTGCGCCAGGTTCTGGGTTCCCATGTGGCTCAGCAGGGTAGCCGTGTTGAACCGGGCTTCCTCCGCTTTGACTTTAGCCATTTCCAGGCGATGACCAAGGAAGAAATCCAGAAAGTCGAAGACATTGTGAACGAAAAGATCCGTGCAACGCTTCCGGTGAATACCGACATTATGAATGTGGATGAAGCGAAGGCGAGCGGCGCCATGGCGCTTTTCGGTGAAAAGTACGGTGACGAAGTCCGCGTTGTGAAAATGGGCGATGCGAACGAAGAATTTTCGAAGGAACTTTGCGGCGGTCTCCATGTGAAGAATACCGGTGCTATCGGAATTTTCAAAATCATTTCCGAAGCGAGCGTGAGCTCGGGCGTGCGCCGTATCGAAGCTCTGACGGGCCGTGGCGCTATGGCACTCTTCCGCTTGGAAGATTCTGTGCTGACCGTTCTGCGTGATAAGCTCCGTGCCAAGAACGATGCGATTGTGGAACGTTTCGAAACGACTCTCGAAAACGCTCGCAAGCTCGAAAAGGAACTTGCCGAAGCAAAGCTCCAGATCGCAGCTTCTGCCGCAGCAGAACTTTTGAAGAATCCGGAACAAATCGGTGAAGCCAAACTTTACATTCGCGACACCAATGCTCCGGACGATGGCTTTAAAACGCTTCTCGACGGTGTCGGTCAAAAGATCGCCGACGATGAAGTCGTTGTGCTTGGCAATGTAAACGGTCAAACGGGCAGTATCGCTGTTCTCGTCGGCAAGGCGCTTCAAAAGAAGGGCGTCAAAGCGGGGGACTTGGTGAAGGAACTGGCCGCTTATGCACATGGCCGTGGCGGTGGACGTCCGGACCGTGCACAGGCCGGTACTCGTGAAGTCGATAAGGTTTCAAGTGCTATTCAGCACGCAACCGAAATCGTCAAAACGAAACTCGGGGTATAACCCAAAGGAGAAATCCATGAAGGTCATTCACACAGCAGATGCGCCGGCAGCGATCGGTCCTTATTCTCAAGCGATCGTCTCTGGCAATTTCGTCTACACTTCTGGCCAGATTCCTATCAATCCGGCTTCGGGAAATGTGGAAGGTAACACCATTGAAGAACAGGCTGAACAGGCTTGCAAAAATGTGGAAGCGATTCTCAAAGCGGCAGGTTCCGATATTTCGAAAGTTGTCAAGACGACTTGCTTCCTCAAGAACCTTGGCGACTTTGCTGCCTTCAATGGAATTTACGAAAAGCATTTTGTGAGTAAACCGGCTCGCAGCTGCTTTGAAGTTTCTGCATTGCCGAAGGGTTCCCTTGTGGAAATCGAAACGGTGGCAGAACTTTAATCCTTCAAAAGAAAAACTCGAAAGGCCCGTCCATTGGACGGGCCTTTTCTCTTTTAATTTGCAAGAAATTCTATCTTTAAAGCAATTCTATTCATTCTCTTTGGTTTGGAGGGTTTATGGGAAACTTCCCTGTTGTTGCAGTGGTTGCGTTAGCAATGCTTGTGAGCCAAGCTTTTGCCGCTTGGGATGGATCGTCGAAAGTTCCGATTCGGGTTTCTCGAAACGATTCTCTTTTTTATGAAATCACAAGCCCGGAAGAGCTTATCGGTTATTTGACAACGTTGACGTCTGCACCTGGAGAAGCGCATGCTTATCTCAAAAATGATATCGTTTTTGGATCGGATACGGCAAGTCTTTCTCCGGTGTTTCGGGCGCAAAAGTCGAATGTACCGTATTTGAACAGCGTTTTCGATGGCCGGGGCCATACAATTTACGGCTATTATTCTTCCAAAGGTGTCTTTGAAACCATCGGAAGTGAAGGTGTCGTCAAAAATTTGAATTTGGCGAACAGTAAAATCGGCGCGGATACGGTCTATTCGATTGGTGGACTTGCCAATGCTAATTTGGGACAAATTGAAAATGTGGAAGTCCGTAATACGCAGGTATTTTCGTCGTATCATACGGGGGGTATTATTGGTTGTGTCAATTCCCAAAGTAAATTGGCCAGTGTGCGGACTGCTCGCATGGTGGGTGGTTCGGTAAAGGGGAAAGTCGAAGTCGGTGGAATTGTTGGCTGGGTCAATGGCTCCCTAGAGAATGTCTACAATTCTTCGACGGTGACGGTGGAAGAGTTGAATAACGAAAATGGACCGACTGTCTCGGTCGGTGGCATTGCAGGCTACTTCGAACCTTCGGATTATTCTGCTTTTTCTTCGCTTGTCAACGAAGGAAACGTTTCTGCGTATACGAATCGAATTCGGATTAATGTGGGAGGTATCGCTGGGATTGTGAAAGCGGAAGTAAGAGATGCTCTCAATAAAGGAAAGGTTTTTTCCAAGACCAAGGGCGCAAATTCCTATACGGGCGGACTTTTTGGCCTTGCCGAGATGCCTTCAAGGAGCGGGAATCTGAGCAATTTGAGTAACCAAGGGCCGGTTTCCGCGATAACTTGGGAAAAGGATACTTCCTCCGTTGTTTTTTATGTGGGCGGTGCCGTCGGCTTTGCTCAAAATGCCAATTTGGCAAATGTGTTCAATTCTGCGGCAGTTGAAGTGAGTGCCCGTGGCGCTAAATCCATGGCAGAAGTCGGCGGAATTGTAGGCTATTATAAAATGTCCTATGACGATCGAAAAATGTCGGGTGTTGGAAACTGGGGAAGTGTATCTGTAGAAGCGGGTCGCCTGTTGGAAGTGGGCGGCATTGCGGGATATATGAAAGGTTATTCGTCGAAGTCGGCTCCGATTTTGTCGTTCAGCTTTAACCATGGAAATGTGACCGCAAAGAGTACGCTCGATACAACGCGTATGTACATATTCCATGTTGGCGGCGCTGTTGGATATTCGGAACGTGGAACTATTCACGATATTTATAACCTCGGAAATGTCATTACCGAAAATTATGAAACGCTAGAAGATACACGCTTTGAGGGCGAAATCAATTTCGTCGGTGGACTCGTGGGATGCCTGTATGGAACGGATGGTTCTGCGTTGATGAATTCTTACAGCGCGGCAAAGAAAATCCAAGGCGATCGAATCGGCGGCATTGTCGGAACGCTTTATTATGGATCTCCGACAAAAAAGAACAGCTTTGATTCCACCCTGTTGAAAATCGATGCGGCTGGCGATACCGCGTTCATGTACTATTATAATCCGGGACACGATCTTTTAAAAACGGGAAAGTCGACAGCCTACATGACGTCGGATGAGTTCCTTGTTTCGTTGAATACCGCACAGGATTCTCTTGTGGATCGAGGCATTTGGAATCGTGATGATGATCGAAATGCGGGCTATCCGTATTTCAGTTTTGATACGACCGATGCCTATGAGGGAGAAATTGGTGATGCGGGCTGGGACGGAACTTCCAAAACACCCAAACAGATGTTGATCGATGATACGCTTTATTTCGCCATCACTTCGCCCGAAGAACTTGTCGGATACCTGGACCTTTTGATTCAAAAGAATGGTCTTGCCCGTGGCGCCTTGATGAATGACATTTCCTTTGGCAAGGATACAGCAACCCTATCGAAAAGAAAACTCGAACGCGGTGCTGCGGATCCTTTCAACTGTCTGGATGAAAAGTTTATAGGACAGGGACATACGATTTACGGCTTGAATACGGACCGTGGACTTTTCCACTGTACATATAAAGACGGAATCATTTTAGACTTGACGATTGCTGGTAGCGCTTTCCACAACGAAAAAGAAGAAAGCATTGCCGCCTTTGTCGATGGTGCGCACCGGGGCGTTTTGAAAGGTGTTGAAATCCGCAACAGCACGGTAAAAACCAACGGCTATGCTGCGGCAGGCATTGTGGGCGGAGGCTTGCAAGGTGCTTCAGAAGATGAAAATTTCGGCTATCTCTTAAATTCTCAAAACATCTATACCCATGTGGAAGCGAAAAAAGTCGCTGGAGGTTTGGCCGTCATTTCGGAAACGGTCCTTTCGGAACTCAGCAATTCGGGAAACGTGACTTCGGATTCCGTGGCAGGTGGAATCGCAGCATTTCTTCGGAAGTCGACTTCATCATCTTCTTCTGTGGCGACCATGCTTTCGAATTCTGGAAACGTTACAGCTGAAGGTAGCGGAAATACTTACGTAGGCGGCATCGCTGCCGTGAACTGGAACGTGGGAATGCACAATGTGGAATCTGTAGGAACGGTAAAGAGCGTTTCGAAAAATGGAATTGCTATGGCCGGTGGCGTTACCGCATATATGGAAGGTCTAGAGGACTTGTCCGGAGCGGCAGTGCTTACTTCAGCGGGTAACCGAGGGAACGTCATTGCTAAAGGGGACTCCGCATTTGCCGGTGGAATTGTCGGGTATTCTGTCAGCCATCAAAAATGGTACAACGTAGTCACTCAAGTTTTTAACTATGGAATTGTTTGGACGGAATCTACCCATGTTTCTTTTGCCGGTGGAATTGCTGGTGTTTTCAAGAATACGCTTTTGCAAAGTTTTTATAATCGCGGGGCCATTCTCCATCCCAGTCCTTTGGCATCTTCCTTTGCAGCGGGACTTTCTGCGTATGCCGATGCAGAGTGCATCTTTGCGAACGGATATAGTGTTTCGGATTCGTTGCACGCAAAGGTTGTGAACGAAATCTATTTGGATGAAGATGGAAAATATGGAGAAAGTGGAATTCAAGAAAGTGCGATTTTCTCACTTGAAAATTCCACCCTCGATGAATTGCAGTCTCCGGAAATGGTAGAAACTTTGGGAAGTTATTTCCGTTACAACCCGGGCTGCTTCCCGGTGCTTGAATTCGACACCAGTTCCACTTGCTACGTCGAAAGGGATTACGCGGCATTCACGTCAGAAGAAGATTCTCTTAAAGAAGAGGGTGACCGTGACCGTATTTTGCCAAAGCGTGAACTCGTTGGAACGTCGCCAAAAATCCAGGTCCGCCGTGAAGGAAACCTCCTTCGCGTTTACAGCCGCAAATTTAAGGAGGGAGAAGCTCTGTTTGATCTGACAGGCCATCGCGTTCGATAGCCGCTTACAGAAAAAGGCTCGCCATCGGCGAGCCTTTTTGATTTTCAAAATAAAGAATTACTTGTTGATCGCTGCGAGGAAGGCGTCCTTCTTTTCTTGCAGGAATTCGCGGCTGTTGTACTTGCGAATGCGGCGAAGAGCCTGGTCGCGCAACTGACGCACACGTTCGTGGGAAATGTTCATGGATTCGCCCACTTCGCGAAGGGTCTGCGGAGCTTCCTGGTTAATGCCGAAAATGCCTTCGATGACTTTGGCTTCGCGTTCCGGAAGCTGTTCCATGAGTTCCTTGGAAAGGTTTTCCACGCTCTGGATTTCGGAATCGGATTCCGGGTTTGATGCGCTGCCGTCGGCGAGAACTTCGGCATAGGTAGCCTTGGAATCCGCCTTGAGCGGGCTGTCGAAAGAAACGCCGCGCTGACCGATCTGAATCAACTCGCGAATGTCTTCGCTGATTTCCTTACCGCGGGATTGTTCGTGCAACGCCTTGCGAACGCGCAGGTGCTGGTTCGCCGGAAGACGAATCAAGTTGCCCTGTTCGTTAATGGCGCGGGTAATGTACGCTTTAATCCACCAAACACCGTAACTGATGAACTTCAAACCACGGGTATGTTCAAAACTTTCGATGGCACGAACGAGGCACATAGCGCCTTCGCTCACAAGGTCTGGGAGAGGAATCGGGCAGCCGCGGTATTGGATGGCGACTTTCAAAACGAATCGCATGTTGGCAGAAATGAGCTTCTGACGAGCGATTTTGTCACCTTCTTTTGCTTTTTGGAACAGGATCTGTTCTTCTTCACGAGTCAGCGGGGCTGTCTTGCGAATGTCGTCCAAATAGCGCTTCAGGGTGACGTCTGTTGAATCAATATGCATTTATTGTCCTTTTTCCTATAATATCGCTTTTTTTTAGAGCAAGGAGTGTGCCAAGAGTGTAAAATTTAGGGAGCTTTTTGTTTTCAATTGCCTTTTTTCGAAGATTTGAGGCATTCATATCCAATTTGTGTGCTTTTTGCAACAAGAAGAAAACATTTTTGAAGTCAGATTCATCAAGGATACTCAAAAATGTAGTAAAATTTAAGTGACGTTTGTGTTTTGTTTGTCACTAAAAAATGACGGACGCAAAAGGCTCCATCAAGGCTGGATTTTAACGGATTTTTCGCAAATTCACGGCAAAATCTTATATTTCTCGCATATGTCAGTGAAAGAACCAGATCAATCTGTATGGGACCGTTTTTGGGCGCGCAAGCAGGACCTTTCCAAGGTTTATCCTGCGTCTCCGGCGATCCGCAAAACGATTCATAAATATTTCCCGAATGTGCAGGGAATGAAAATTTTGGAAGTGGGACCGGGTACCGGTCGAGACAGTGCCGAACTTGCAAAGCAGGGCGCCGACGTTTACGTTCTCGATTTTTCAGCGGAAAGCTTGAAAACGGTGGAGAATTTGCGTATCCGCGAACATTTGGAAGACAACTTGCACTGCGTTCGCGGTGATGCGTTCCATTCTCCCTTCCCGGACAATACCTTCGACCTGATTTTTCATCAGGGCCTCGCAGAACATTTCGTGGATCCAAATCCGTTGATTCAGGAAAACTTCCGCATTATCAAGGAAGGCGGATACATCCTGTGCGACGTTCCCCAAACTTTCCACATTTATACTGTGATCAAGCATATTTTGATCGCCATGGATAAATGGTTCGCCGGTTGGGAAACTCAGTTCACCATTAACGGTCTCCGCTCCTTGATCCGTCGGGCAGGCTTCGACATTACTTACGAATATGGCGACTGGATGCGTCCGAACCTCTTCTACCGCATGTTGCGTGAACTCTGTTTCAAGTTCAACGTGGAACTTCCGAAGTATCCGCTGCATGGATCGGTGTACCAAAAGGCGAAAGATGCGTTCCTCGATACCTTTGACCGGGTTCCCTTGGCCCGTTACACTCAGCTTTCCATAGGCATTCTCGCCCAAAAGCCTAAGAAGTAATGAAGATTCTCCTTCTCCATCGCAAGGACCCGCATCATCCGGATGCAGCGGAATCGGAATTTCACCTGTTCCGGATTTTTGCAAAGATCGCTTCATTTGGACATGAAGTGGTGATGCTTTCGTCTTCTTTTCGCGGGGCGGATCCCCGTGAAAACATCGACGGAGTGCAGGTCGTTCGACGGGGAAAAGGCTTGTTTCTGTACCGCTTGGGACTAAAAAAACAGATCCGTCAGTTGAACAAGGAATTCCATTTTGACGTGGTGGTGGAAAATTTGGATGCCCGTCCGCTGCTCGTGTCGAAAAAAACGGATTTGCCTACAGCCGTGCTCGTGCGGCAGTTGTGGAAAACGGCCATATTCCGGGAAAGCCTTTCTTTGAAGGCGCTTTACATCTGGTTCTGGGAACTTTGCATTCCGAGCTATTACACCCGTTCCGAATTTATTGCCATAAGCCCTTCGGTGATGCGTGGACTTTTGAGTTTGGGAATTTCCCGAAAGAAGGTTTCGCTGGTCTATTGTGGAGCGGATCCCATTCCGGAAGCTTTTACGGAAATGCCAAAAAAGGAACGTTTCTTTTTGTGGCGGTCCTCCGAAAATCATTCGGCGGGATTAATCACTGCGCTGGATGCTTTTGAAACCTTTAGCCGTCGCCATCCGGAGATGAACTTCCTTTTGCGCATCGTCGGCAATATTCGAAAAGAGAATCGACTGCCTCATGAAATCCGTAGGCGTGGTCTTGGAGACCGGGTTCTGGTGGAATTGAATTCTTCATATGAACGGCGGATCGATTTGATGCGTAGGGCGTATTGTCTGCTCCAGACCGATCGTCAGGAAGGCTGGTGCTATTCGGCCATTGAAGCGGGGAAGTGCGGTACGACAACGATTGCGCCGGACGATTCCGGTTATAAAGATTGCATTCGCGATGGTGTGACCGGGCTTTTGTACCCGATTGGCAAAGGCGTGGAAGGTTGCGTCAAGCAAATGGAACACCTGATCGAAGACGAAAAACTCCGTGAAAAATTGCAGGCGAATGCAAAACGCTATGCAGATGGATTTCATTGGGGGCGTACGGCAAATGAAATTTTAGCGGTCTTACAAAAGACCATCGAGAATCGATGAACAAGCCTGTGAAGTCCTTTTTGATTTTTTGCGTGAAGCTCCTAGTGACGCTTGTCCCTTGTTACTTTGTGTACAATAAAATCGTTTGTGCACCGGGTTGGGATACAGGCGATATTTGGGATTTGTTTACTGCGTCTTCGGTGCTCCCCTTGGGCATTGCTCTGGGGTGTCTTGCCCTTTCCAATTTTACGGGTTGCTTGCAATGGAAATTGCTGTTAGACAAGCAAAACGTTCATATGGGCTATTGGCATTTGGTGAAGCTCTATTTTGTGGGTCTGTTCTTTAACAATTTTATGCCGGGAAATGTGGGTGGCGACGTGAAGAAAGTGTACGATGTCCGCATGCAGGGGGACCAGCAGACGGTGGGCGGAGGCCTTACTGCGACTTTCTTTGATCGCCTTTTTGGGCTTTTCTTTTTAAATGTCCTTGCACTGGCTGTCGGTGCGCTGTTTTTTATTCGGGATCCGAATCAGCGGTTGTTTTTGCTCCCTTCGTTTTGGGTGTTTGTGGGCTTTTGCGTTTTGTTTGCAGGCCTTTTTAGCAAGCGCATTGGACGCCTTCTCGCTTGGGTGTCGAACAAAGTTTTTCCCCGTTCGGTGCAGGAACGTTTTTTGCATTTCCAGGAACGTTTTCAGCTCTATCGCAATTGGAGGCTTTGGTTTCACATTACAGTCCTTTCGGCGGTGACCCAAAGCCTTCGGGTTGTTGTACACTTTTTTTGCGGAATTGCCGTTGGCCTTGAAATCGATGTTTCGTGGTATTTCTTCTTTATTCCCATGATTTCGGTGATCAGCGCCCTTCCGATTTCGATCGGGGGCTTTGGCCCGCGAGAACTTTTGGCCCAGTCCCTTTTTGAACGCATCGGTGTGCCGGGATTGCAATCGGTGGTGGTGCAGCTTCTCGCTTATATGGTGAGCCTGGTGGTGAGCCTTGTGGGTGCGGTTTTCTTTTTGACAGAAAAGAAAAAGGGTTAATTTTCTCCATTTCCCCGTTTCGAACGTCTTCTCTTTAGAAGGTTTTGAATCGTGAATTCAAAAACCGAAAAAGGAGATGCGTTTTGATAGTGAAAGCGAATATGGAAAGTGAAATTTTAAAAGGGCTGAACAGCGATCAAAAATCGGCGGTCCTTTTTGATCATCAAAAAAATGGCCCCCTTTTGATTCTTGCTGCGGCGGGTTCAGGTAAAACTTCTGTTTTGACCAGGCGCATTCAATGGCGCGTTTTGCAAGGCGCAAAGCCGGAGTCGATTCTTGCTCTGACTTTCACGGCGAAAGCCGCAGCCGAAATGCGGGAACGGGTCCAAAAGCTTTTTCCGAATGCGGATATTCGCTTGAGCACGTTCCATTCCCTTGCCTACTCCATTCTGCGAGAAAAATTCGGCGAAAAATTTGGCTGGGAACTGGTTGGTTTTTTAAAAGCGCCTAAACCTGGAGAAGGGGAATGTGAACACTTTGCCTGTGAACTGGTGGATCATCACGTTTTGCCGAATGCGATTCCCCGGGATGATCTTTTTAAACCGGATCTTCCTTGTAAGCTTTGCAAAAAACTGGAACCGATTCGCCAAGGGGTTTTCAAAACGGGGAATATCGTTTTTGAAGATCTGATTTACCTGTCTACGGAATTGATAGAAAAAAATCTTACCGTGCAGAAAGAAATCCGAAGTCGTTTCAAGGAAGTTCTCGTGGATGAATATCAAGACATTAACCCTTCGCAATACAAGCTTGTCCGGGCGATCCTTGGAAATAACGAGAACCTCTTTGCCGTAGGCGACGACGATCAAGCGATATACGGATTTCGCGGAGCGGACATTGGGAACGTTTTCCGGTTTTGCAAGGATTTTCCGAGGGCAAAACTTTTGCGCTTAGAATGGAATTACCGCTCGGTTCCCAAAGTCCTTTATTTGGCAAATAACATTTTTAACGAAAAGCCTTTACTACTCCGCAAAACACTGCGTGCAGGGAACAATTCTTTAAAACCGATTTTTTTGGAAAACCGCGACCCGGAACTTTGGGAAAGCGAAGATCCCCAAACCGAAATCCTTCGAATCGTTTCTAAAATCAAAGAACTTCGGGAGGCTTACGATCTGGAATTCAAAAATTTCGCCATTCTGGTCCGTTATAATCGGCAACGTTTGTACTACGAAGAAGCTCTTGAAAGTTTCCGGATTCCGATTTTTCGGGAAGAAACTGCCGAATCTCCAGAAGTTCCCGGTGTGCATGTAGAAACCGTTCACGGTTCTAAAGGATTGCAGTATACGGTGGTCTTTTACGCAGGACTTTCGGAACGTCTTACCCCAGGGGAATGTATGGGTTCCCGAAAACAGAAAAAAATACAATTAGAAGAAGAAAAACGTCTGTTTTACGTCGGTGTGACCCGTGCAGAGGCAGTGCTCATTTTGCTATATTGTAAAAAACGTTTTTGGAAGGGCCGCCTTTCTGAATTTAAGCCATCGCGCTTTTTGCGCTATTTGGATAGGCCTGTCCCGGAGAAGTCTCATATGCCATTGATTCTGTTTAAAATCCGCGTTGTCATTTTGGTTTTGGGATATATGATGTTCGTGATGCCGCCTTTTTTGTTCCGCTGCGTGTTTATGCGGAAGACAATCTCTGCGTGGGTGGAAAGCCGCGTCCAGGCGTTTACGAAGTTTTGCTTCAAGGTGCTTCGGGTTCATATCGATGTGGAAAACCAGTCAGCGCTTTCCCGCGTGGATTGGAACCGCCCGGTTTTTGTGGTGGGCAATCATCAGTCCTATTTCGATATTCCCATCGTTTTTTGGACACTGGGACGCTCCATCGGTTTCTTTGCCAAAAAAGAACTGACTTACATTCCCTTTTTGAATTTTTGGATGAAAGCTTTGCACTGCGTGATTGTGGATAGGAACAATTCCAAGGCATGCGTTGCCATTAAGGACCGCTTGGAATCTTCCCATGAAACCGCCCGGGTTTTTATTTTCCCGGAAGGAACCCGCAGCAAGGACGGAACCGTCAAGCCGTTCAAAAGCGGAGCATTTAGACTTGCAACGGATTTGAATGCGATCATTCTCCCGATTTACATTCAGGGCTCTCGTTCCACATGGGAAACCCGTAAAGATTCTAACCGGGTCGTTGTGCGTTCAACGGTCATGGAACCTATCGATCTGAAGGTTCTTTCTGCCGAAAAGCCCATTAACCCGAAGACGGAACTTGTGCCTCTCGTTTACGAAAAGTTCCAGCAGATCGCTGCAAAACAGTAAGCTTTGCCAAACTGAAAAATGGAATTTTTGCCATCCGGATTTTGACTCGGATGGCTTTCTTTTTTCGGCAAGGGATTGTTCCGAAAAAATCTGTGGATAAATTGTGATTTTAGTTGGTGATATTTTAGGGGTGTAATGACTACTTAATCGATGATATTTTGAATAGAAATTTAAATGCTCGAAATTGGCGAAATTTCGACGATTTTCAAGTTTTTTGGAAAAAGCTCTCGCAAATTGCAAGTTTTTGTTAAATTCAGGTTCGTAAAAAAGGGTATGTAAAACTTCTACCATTGCTTTTTGTTTGAATGTTGATAGATAATGTAATTCGGTTGGAGGACGCCTCACAGGGCCTGTGGGATTCAGTCCTTTCTTCTTTGCGAAGCTCGCTCTCGGCGAACTCTTTCGACATGTGGTTCGGCAAGAAGAACTTGACCCTGGATTGCATTGAAAATGGCTGTGCAAAGCTTGTGGCTGCAAACGAACTTGTGGCCACATGGATCAACGGTCAGTTCAAAAATGTCCTTTTAGAAGCGTTTAAGCAGGCAGATTCCGAAATCACGGATTACACGATTTCGGTTTCTACAAACAGCAAGGCTTCCCAGGTGATGATCATGTCCACGGAAGTGGCCGATGAAGCCGAAATGGAAAAGCCTGTTGTCCGCAGACCGATGGTCAGCCGCGAAGAAAAACTGCAATTGGCAGAAAATGCGGCGACCCTTTCTACGTTCTACCCGGATTATTCTTTTGAAAGCTTTGTAGAAGGCGATTCGAACCGGATTGCACTTGCCATGTGCCGTTCCATTGCGGAAAACCCCATGGAATGCTCCATGAATCCGTTCTTCCTTTTCGGTGGACCGGGAGTTGGCAAAACTCATTTGTTGCAGTCGATTGGCCGCTATGCGATTACATATAGCACGGCGTCCCGTGTGGTTTTCCGCACGGCGGAACAGTTCTTAAAAGACTATATGCGCACGCAGGATCCAAACGTTTCTCGCTTGGACCGGATGGAAGCCGTTGCAAAGCTTCGCGAAACTTATGAAGATCCGCAGCTTTTGCTGATCGATGATATTCAGGTGATTGCCGGCATCGGTCATGGTGCAACGGAAAAAGCTTTGTTCCAGGTGCTTCAAAAGCGTGTTTCTGCAAAACGCCAGACCGTTTTTTGCGCCGACCGCCGCCCCACGGAAATTCCGAATCTTTACGAAGGCTTTACCCGTTTTGACGGCAATAGCATAGCTGTGGATGTTCCGGATTTTTTGACGCGTTTGAACATTCTCCGCAAAAGGGCGAATGCCTTGCAGATTCCCACAGAAGAACGGGACCGCATTTTCCGTTGGGTTGCACAGCACCAGCGTGGAAATGTACGAGAAATCATCGGGGTCGTGACAAAGCTTATCGCTTACCACGATCTGCTGGGTGTGAACCTGACTTTGGACACCTTCAAGGAACTTTGCGAATCTTCGAACGTAATTGCACCTTCGGAAGTCGCAGATAAACCCATCCCGACTATCTCTTCCATTAAAGACGTGGTGGCGAACGCTTACCATGTTTCTGTGGATTCCCTGCGGGCCAATACCCGAGTCAAAACGGTGTCGATTCCGCGTAAAGTGGCAATGTATTTCTGCCGGGAACTGACCAAGGAATCCCTGTTGAGCATCGGCTTCCAATTTGGCCGTGACTATTCCACGGTCATTGCAAGCATCAAGTCCGTGGAACGGGATATGCGGCACGATCCGGACTTTGCATCCAAGGTTCAAAATATTCGGGAATCTTTTTCCATCTAGTGTGATGGCCACTGCATCGGATTGCCGTTTTTGCGCGATTTGCGCCAGTCCTCTGTATTATTTTGTTTACTCAAATGCTATAAATTGTATAAATTTATAGTGTGAAAAAGACTATTCTGACAAAGAAGGGGTTTACCCTGATTGAAGCGCTGACCGTTGTGGCGATCATAGGCATTTTGTCTGCTGCCGGTTATGCGAGTTTGCGGCAAGCCATTGCGAATAGCCGTGTTAAAGATGCTGCGTACAATATGGCTGCTTTTTCGGAAACGGCAGCAAATAAGGCTAAGCAGATTAGCGATACCGTTTGCGTGAAGGCGGTGAATAACCGTTTGGTGGCTTATAAGTCGGCTTGTGCCCTTGTCTCGTCGAATTCCACGGTTCTCGATCGGCTGGAAATGCCCACCGGGGTGAATATCGTAACGTCCGTGGCGAACGCCTTGGAAGGTTCCAATTGGAATGCAAACGGTAATGGTGCGGAGTTTGTGCCTCGCTTTGGACTTTCGGCGGCTCCGTTGGAAGGGTACTTTCTTGTGAAATACTTGGATGCGGATTTATATGGTGCGGCTGTGAAAGTGGAACATAGGAATTCCTTTGTATCGAAAATCAGTTACAATGGAACTTCTTGGTCGGATTTGTAAGGAGCGTTAATGGTGAAAGCGCCCAAAAAAGGCTTTGGCATTATCGAAGTGCTGATCGCGATTGCAGCACTCGGTTTTTTGTATATGGCGGTGAACCATTTGCAGACGGGAAACCGGGACACTCTTCTCCGCATCCGTGGACGTGACGGTGCAATTGAAGTGGCGCAGCAGGTGGTGGATTCTTTAAGCAGTCTTGGCATTTCCAGCTTGCAATCCGGCGCAACCATTATCATTCCAGAAATCAAACGCACTTGGAAGGGACAGCCGGGCAGCGAACAATACGAAATGACGGTAAAATACAAGGCAAAGATCGTCGTGGGGAATGATTCCAAATTTACCCGCAGCGAAGAAACCGCTTACGGTTCCACTTCTCACGTTTACGGTAAACACCTGGATGTGAGTGTTTCGTGGGATTTCAAAGGTTCGGAACAATCCATTAGCGTCTCGAGGATTATTCAATGAAAAAGAACGGCTTTACATTGATGGAACTCGTGGTGTATATGGCGATGATTGGAATCGTCGTTTTGGTGGCTGGCCAAGCTTTTTCGGATAGCACCAAGTTCCGCGTTAGAACGCAAAACATGTTGCGGGCTTCGGAAGAAGCGGAAAACGTGGCAGCGCTTTTTAAAGATGATGTTGCCCAAATGGGCGCTAAAATGTCGAAGGAATACAAGGGATCCTCTTCTACGGACTCTTTTTACGTCGCCGATTTGGATCTCATTTACATGGATCCGTCGTCTTCGGTTCCGGACTCTTCTTCTTTTAGGATCGGCTCAGGCGCAACCAATGAAAATACAGATACGCTGACCCTTCGAAGAATGCGTTTTGATGGAAACGGTCATTATGTTTCGTTAGAAGAAATCGCTTGGTATTTGGACGAAAACGACAGTACGCTTTGGAGAACTTGCAAGGTAATCGATAAAAAGACGGGCGTGTCCTTTTCTAACGAGGATCCTTGTGCGGCTTCCGAAAACCCAGTCCCTGTACAGATGGCATCCCACGTGGCAAAGTTCTATGTGGAACCTGCGCAACCGGGAGTTTCCGGATCGTTGACGACTCAGCTTTTGCCATCTACCGATACTTCCGTGCACAGCTTCCGTTTGATTTCTCATGAAATTGCAGATGACTGGAAAGCGGTGACCACTTCGGATCCGTCGGAAACGGTTGCCGTTTCGGGATTCTCTGCAAATTACGATTTTGAAGAGAAAAAGGTGGATGACGATGGAAAATTGGCGAGTCAGGTTTTTGTGGCGCAGCCTAATTCCACCGACGGTAACTGGAAAACCCTTTGCCAAAAGGTGACTTTAGAACCGAATGTGGATTACAAGATTTCTTTTGACATGCCTTATGCGGAAGACGCTTCCCGCATGTTCGTTCCGGGAAGAGACCATATGGCTGTCGGATTCCGCTATGTGGCAACGGGGGATCGCCCTGCTGAACTGAAAGATTTTCTTTTTTATCCGCCGGTTTCTGCCAATTCTTCCGGTACAAGAGAAATGCACTTTACCGTGCCGACTACTCTTGAAAACCTGTGCATGGCCTTTACCTTTGCAACCTATTCGCCGGTTGCTGCCACCGGGTATGTTTACCTTGGAAACGTAAAGTTAGAGAAAGAACCTTTTTCGAATTACGAATTCAACGATTATTTCACGACTTCAGACAGGGACAAGCAGAACGTCAAAGCGTTCCGCTTGCATTTGACGATTAACCGCAGAGGCGAAACGGGATCGACGATGCTCATTATCCCGACACCGAGCAATGGACCAAGAAGCTAATGCGGAGGGTGATTATGCAGAATAGCAAGAGAGGTGTTTCGTTAGTCGTCGTTTTGCTTTTTATGCTCGTGGCGACAATTGCCGCAACGGCGACTTTCCGCTGGCTGACTGCGCAAAGCAAAGCTTCCGCTTCGCGCATGGTTCAAAGTGAAGCCTACCAGTCTGCGGTGGCGGGTATTGAAGCGGCCCGCTCCTGGATGACTTTCCACGGCAACGATTTGGGCGGAATCATTCAGCAGTATTTTGTCGGCGATAAAAAACCGATTCTTTTGAATTCTGCACTGCCCACTTTGAACCGTTCTGGTCAAAAATATGACGTGTGGCTTGTGGGCGTTGACGTGTCCAATACGGATTACAAATTGAAGCTCGTTTCGCAGGGTGTTGCGCGGGACAGTTCCAAGCATAGCGAAGTTGCCGTGTTGAACGTGAGCGGTTTATACCGGGTTCGCGTGCCGAGCAACAACGGCGGCAATTTGAACTTTGAAGAAGCTTTTTTTGGAAGCGTAAGCGGGACTCAGGCCTATGAAGTAAACTCGGGCATTATCAATGGCGACGTGACTATTGGCGGTGCTTACGCCTCTTCTGCCGATCATATCGTGGTAACTGGAAATTTGATTGTGAATTCGAATACCAGTTTAGGCGACGCGTATGTGAAAGGTTCAGTTTGCTCCTGTACGAATTTTCACGTAGAAAGGGACGCCCGTTTTGCAAGCACCCTTTATGTGGGTGGCGGTTCAAGTGGCATGGTCGTCGATGGGGATTTGTTCCTTGACAAAGGTGTGGACTTTAACCCGAACATCAACGTTTGTTCCAATAATTCCTGCGGAAACGGAAGCTTGACCGTCGGTGGCGATATGACGAGCCTTGACGACGTGGTGATGCTGAATAGCAATTCGAACGGGTACACGTATACTGTCTATGGAAACTTGGTGGTGAATGATGGACAGTTTGTTTTCCCGACAAAGTCTACTGCTGCCGTGTGGCCGTGGTTGACGGAAGGTGACGGGTATAAATTCAGCGCACTTGGAAACGTTTATGTGGATGGTGGCGTACACGACGGTACTTTTACCGCATTTACGATTGCCCCAGACTTTAATTTCGGCGCAGCCGGAAAGATTGTGTTTTTACCCGGTATGTACGAAATTTCTTCGGCAAACGGAGGACTTGTTTACCCGCATTGGCAGAGCAATAATGTGACAGTAAACGACGGCAAAGCTTATTACCCGAAGGAAGACGGCAGTCTTGTGGAAATGGGAAATCTGGCTCCTAATACTTATTGCAATAAAACGGATTGCGCCATTATGAACACGTATACCAATGGTTCTTGGTATTATGGTGGCACTTTCCCATTCTTTGACAATGGAAATGACGATTATTTCCGCAATGAAATTTTTGCACAAATTAATGGAAATTACAAGACCAGTATTTCGTCTTCGGATACGGTCGGCTGGTGGGCAAATCCGATGACAGAATATGCGGAAGCGATTACGGAAGAATCCAATGGAAATTGTTCCGGTGCGCATATTGCAGACCCGATCCAGTTTAACGATTCGTTGGTAAACAGTTCCGAACTGATTAGTATCGATCATCAAAGCGTTTGCACGAATGAAATCGTGTATGTGACCCAAGGCGCTTCTGAACTGTGGGGAACGGAAAACAATGGTTCCCGCTGGGGTGAATTGAATCGCTGCTTTGAACTGGCTTCTGAAGCAAATCACCTGTATGAAGATTCTTGGCTTTTGATTGAATTCGGCGCAACGACGTTTGCAAACTACAATGGCGAAACGATTTCCCACAATATGATCATCATCTTTGATGAATATACCAATGTGACCCTTCCGCCAACGACTTCTTCGGCATATGTGATTATGTATTTCAAGAAGGGTGGATCTATCGAAGTGAAGGATGCGGGAAGCTATCACAATTTCTTCTTCTTCAGCAAGGGCGATTTGGATTACAATGATGGATCTTCCAAAGACATTACAGGATCGATCTTCCTTTCGGACTGCCATTCCATTACTTCGAACAACAAAGTCACTGCGGAATACAATTCGAATTTGACGGCGGCCCTTACCGAAGTAGGCGTGATTTGTAATTATGATGGGACAGGTCTTTGCTCCGTTTCTTCTGGAACAGTGGTAGCAGATGACAGTGAATCTTCGGGAGATGTCTTTAGCGGCGTTTATGACAGCAGCTTTGTGGCGATTGCTCCACAGGTCGGTGTGAGTCTTGTTTCGCAGTACCGGAACAATGAACTGGATGTGGACAATTTAGGCGAAGGGGATTACTCGTCCATTTCCCCGTCGATTTTGATTTTGCCGAGAATTGTGTATTTGACGCGGGACGCCGAAGGGAAACTTCCGGATTATTACAATGTGATCAATTTGAACGGGGCAAATGAATCGAAGACCCCTGCCCGCGTAGCCTGCTCACCCTCCCTTCCGACGACGGGAGCGCTTTACGACGGAACGAATCTGTTGAGCAATGGAATTTACCTTTGCACGTATTCCAGCAGTGATTATGGGGACGCTTCTTTCTATGTGAATGTTTCGGGCACAGGATCGACCGTTCCGAAGGTTCATTTTGAATCGGCTTTTGCCGAGTTGACGGCGGATGTTCCGGCGAGCATCAACTTGGTGGTTCCCGCTTCGACTCAGGCTCAGAACGTTTCTGTGAACGTGCTTGCGCCTTCCATGCCGACGGGTTGGAATTACGTGGCGAATTCCACTTATTTGACGTGGATCGGTGACAACCTGTATACGGCAACGGTCACACCTTCGGCAACGAGCAGTGTGGTGGCGGAACTCTTTACGGTTTCTGTGGAATCGGGAACGACAGAAGGAACGGCTACGTTCCAGTTGACGACTCCCTGCGACGGTTGCGTCATCACTTCTCCGGATATGGAAACCGCCTATATTTCGGGCGTTGCGACTGTGGTCCGGGCGGGCCTTGAAGAATATTGTGAAGCTTATGAAGATAATTGCCCTTCTAATGGGGAATATGACCGCGTGAAAAATCGCCCGAATTGCGATGGGCTTGTGGAGAGCGGTGACGTTTGGATTAAAGCGGACGGTATGAACTGCCGCACGACCTCTGTGAATCATCAGTGGAGATGCGGTTTAAGCAATACGATTAAGCTTAAATCGTCTACGGGATACCCGGAAGAGTATTGCGATCTTTACCTTCCGACGGAAGACAACTCCATTGCTGCTCCTGACAATGATGGCAATTACACTCTTTATGCGGAATTAAAACGGAAACCTTATACGTTGCATGTGGATTTGAAAGGAACGAATCCGCAAACGGTTAACGTGTACACGTCGACGAACGATGAATTTGGAACTTCTCCGGATTATGAATGCTCGGACGAAACGAACGGTTGCGATTATACGGTTTATGCGGGCTACTATGTAAAGCTCGAAATCAACGAAGACGATGATGACAATTTCTCTTACTGGAGATGCGCTGGTGAAGACTGTGTGAACCCGACGGAATCGGGGAACCCTCTTTCCCTTCTCATTACATCGAATAATTCCGTGACTGCGTACTTCGGTGAAAATGATAAGCATTGCTTCTACGATTCCTTTGACACTACCGGAACGACCTGTGCAACGGGTAAATATTACTGCGTGGATCGCTGCACCAAGAGCGGTACAAATTGCACAGTTACAGACGGTGTTTACTCGGCGACTGCAAAATGGTTGCTGATGAATCAATCGGCTTCCGATCGTTTTGAAGTTGCGGACAGTCGAATTTCGCTCATCGGAGGTTCGAATACCGATTCTTCTGCGTTCATCATGAGCACGAATCAGGCGGGTGCAACGGGCACGTTAAAAACCATGTTCCAGACCCAGATCGTTGGCAGCGATGAAGATTCGAAAACGGGACTCAATTCCGGATTTGTGCTGCGCGCTAATGAAAATGGATCGAATTACTTTATGTTGAACGTCTTTGGCGTTAGCGAAGAAGGCATTTTGCATGTACGCCTTTGCAAATCCACGTCTCGAGAGCTTTCGTCTACTGCAAGTTGCGAAGATCGCGTTTTGAAGGATTCGGATGGGAATACGGTTTCCATTACAACGCAAACGATGATTTTGATGACGGTGGAATTAGCTCAGGCCTCTCAAAAAACGACGATTTCTTCGATGCCCACCAGTTCCGCTTTGAACGTGTCGTTGGAAGTGGGCTTTGGCGGAAATGAAAGTTCGAATACGAAAACTCTTTCGACGAGTTTTGATTTAAGCACGCTCTTTGGCACAACCTGGAATGATGTCGATCATGAATATCTGGGCTTTAAATTGGGCGACGAAGCTTTCAAAATTTATGATCTCGGATGGAAGAGCGCCGCTTATGCGGACTCCTGTTGGGAAACTTATCCCACGGCGAGTTGCTCGTTTAAGGCGAACTACTTGGGCGGTATCGTGCCGAAGGACAAGGATGTGGAACCTTGGGTGGGGCTTTCTTCTTGGTTCCAAAAGAAGGATTGCAGACCGCTGTATTATTACAACGAATACTCGAGTTCTTATGGAGGCAGGAACACCGCTTCTAAAACGTCCAATTCTGTTTATGGCGAATATCTCACTAGCGACAATGATACGTATTGGCTCTATACTGGATACAACTTCAATACGGAAGGCATGTACGGTTATTCTGGCACAAAAACGGCTTACAAGTATTACAACTGGTGGACCGGCAGTTACGTAACCGAAGATTACACCGGCATGTTCTATGATGCCGCCGTAAAGGTTTATTGTCCGGATCAAACCCTCCGTTACCATACCGAATCCAAATATGCATCTTATACGGCAGGAATCACGAGCTGTGGAACGTTCTATGTGGGAGATGTTCGGCCCTGTTCGGAAAATGTGACGTTTGATGCTTCGGATTTGGGAATTTCTGCGAATACAGAAACGGTGGTGTCGGTTGCGAATTCTGGCGTAGTCAATGTGCGGGATTCCAAGCTGTATTTGGTTTTGGATAATTCGAATGGTGGAACTGTAACGGTTCGCTTTATCGATGCCAATGAAAATCAAAGCTTGCCTATTCGCACGACAAAAACCGGATCCTTAAGTTTTGAAACGAATGCAATGCTTGCGACTAATGCAAGCGCCGCTGTGAACGCGGATGAGTTTGCTTCGGAATCCTTTGATCCGCAAAGGGTAACGGGAATTGTCGTAAGCGGCACAAAGTTCTTTACGCTTGTAAGTGCGGGAACGACTTGCCCGAACTCGTTGAATATTTCTGATTGCGCTGTTTCGTACAACGGTACATCTTGGGAATTCAGTGCAAGTATTGAAAATGCGGCTTCGGCAAAAACCAACGGCTGCTCTATAAGCGGCGACTTTGTTTCCATCGCAGCAACGCAGAGCATGGATTGCCCAACGACAAACCCGGCTGCATTCAGCGTATCGGAAGATGTCTATTCGAGCTTGACTACGAAAACCACTTACAACTTTACCATTTCCGCCCAAAGTGAAAATGAAACGGTTTCGTGCGAAGCCTCTACAGAGCTTAGCCCCACAAATCTGGTGTGCTATATTTCGGCGGAGTCCGTTCAAGCGGGATCTGGAACTGTTCCATCTTTGAAGTACGCGTTCAACAACTGCCCGGCAGGAGTTTGCTCGTACACGGTGAATTTAACTGGCCCGGATGTTTCTAGCGAATCCCAAGGCACATTCTATTCGGGAGAGGCAGTTTCCTCTTGGAGCCCGGCGGACCTTGCTAATTCGGCGAGCAGCCCGCTTGCAGCTGGCGAATATACTTATACGCTTACTCCGACACAACCGTCGAACCTTTCGGGATGTACCTATTCGTTTACGGTGTCGGAATCGGAAATGCCCACGATTTCAAGCTGTGCAGTGACAAATGCTGGGGCTTTCACGGCAACGGTTTCCAATATTTCGGGCGTGACTTATGATTATACGCTGAGCGTTACCGACAATTTGGGAAATGTGATTGCGAACAAGACGGTTACAGGTTCTACCAATGCGACGAATTTTGCAAATAGTTCCATTACACCGCCGACCGCTTCGGGAGAATATTCCTATGCGTTGTCGATTACGTATGGTGAAGAAAATCCGAGCACTTGCCAGGCGGAGCTCGCTGTAGAATCGTCTAGTTCCAGTTCTTCGGAAGAAGAAAGCTCGAGTTCTAGCCTCAGCTCCAGTTCTGAAGCTTCCAGCTCCAGTGCGGAAGTTGTTGAATCTAGTTCCAGCGCAGAAACTCTTGCAATTACATGTGGTGTATCGACTTATACCTATGGAATCAGCGGAGGCGATGATTTCTATACGAATCAGTCTCTGTATTTTATAGGAAAAAATAATGTAAATGAAGGAGAAACTTATACAGTCAATGTGTATAGAGGTTCTACGGCATTGGACGATGCGACGATTTCTTCTTACACGAATGCATCGAATCTTGCCTCTTTGGGAAAACTTTCGGAAGGCAGTTATACATTCCATGTGATGTATAATAACGCAGTTATCTGTTCTCATTCAATAACCGTGGTGAATCCTGTGGGTTGCTCGGTCAGTGCATCGAATATTGGGTTGGGCGAATCGGTGACGATTTCTACGACTTACTCAGGGAATTGTTGGGGATCTTCCTTTACGGCTTCTCCAAGTGAAGGTAGCGGAGTTTCAAATCCGGGGACATGCCAGTCTTCGTATACGGTGACACCGACAGTGGCTGGCACTTATACATATAAATATGCGGTCACAAACGGTAGCGATGGTGTGGATTCCTGTTCTCAGACGGTTACGGTGGAGAGAGTCGCTCCGACCTTTACCTGCCCGTCGAATGCCAAGGCTTCAATTGGAGCGTCGGATAATGTGGCTCTCAACTTGAGCGGAGTCAGCGGTTGTGATGAAGGTGGAAATTACTGCTATTATTCGATTTCTGGAACGGATATTACGGCTTCTGGAAATAGTTATACAGGAGGAACCCTCCCGGCGTTTACCGATGGCAATGTGACATCTGCGGAATCCAAGACGTATACCGTTCGTTTGACAAATTCAGTGGGTTATGTGGAACATGACTGTAGCGTGGAATTTGTGGAAGGGTCGGCATCGCCTGACTACACCATCTGCCTAGATAAAGCCGATAAAAATGGTTGGCCTGAAATCACATCAGGAATTTCGGCAGTAGGAACATATGAAGTGTTGCATGATTGTCAAGGAACAGAGTCCTATAGTTATTTCTATAACTGTTCAAATGGAGCAGATATCACGTGGGATGGGACGGCCTTGATTTGTGATGGTTCTGAACATCAGGCAACGGCTGCAAATATGCCTCCATCCGGTTCTATTTTGACGATCAATTCTGATACGATTTACAAAATTGGTTGTGGATATGGATCAGGAACAAGTCCC
>JAGDBD010000066.1 GCA_017959225.1 Fibrobacter sp.
GAAATGTCCAGACCGCGCTTTTTTGCAAGTTTGAAGCTTGCTTTGAATTGCGAGGTCTTCTTTAAAATTCAGTCCATTACTCGCAATCCTCAAAAAGTTCTTTTGCGCTTGAATATGATTTTACAGATGAATCTTTGCTTATTCTGCGAGCTTCATCAATTGCTGCCAATGTTTCCTTTGAAAAATTGTATTTGGGAGGAACAATATCAAAAGGAATTTTCTGCTTCCTGTTTTGTGGTTGTATCGACTCTTGTCTGTAAAACGGTTGTAGCCATATAACACCTCTAGAAATACATTTCAATTATAAATACAATGCAAATGCACTCTTTTGGCAATAAACAAGACAGAAAAGACTTGATCATTGCTTGCCAAACTCTTTGTCTGTCTTTAGTGCAAAGTTTTAAGATCAAGTCCGATGCGGGCGGCTCGTGCGTAAAGAGCAGGGCGTTGCATGCCAAAGCTTTCGGCGGTCTTTTTGATTGAACCGTCATTTTCGTGAATTTTCGCGATAATATAGTCGCGTTCTTCTTGCTTTTGCAATTCTTGAAATTCCGCGTAATGGATGCCCGTCCAATCGCGATGTGCTACCTGGGGAACTTTTGAAAGATTCTCTTTTGCAGGGAAGATGTTTTCGATAGTCAGCTCGTTTCCGTTCATCAGCACAATGGCGCGGTGAATTGCGTTTTCAAGTTCGCGGATGTTGCCGGGCCAGTCGTAACGGATCAAAGCTTGCATGGTTTCCGGTGAAATTTCCGGTTTAAAATCCGGGAACAGCGCAAATTCCTGAATAAAATGTTCAACGAGTTCCGGAATGTCTTCTTTGCGTTCGCGCAAAGTGGGAACGTAAATCGGAATTACATTTAAGCGGTAAAAAAGGTCTTTGCGGAAGGTTCCTTTTTCGGATTCTTTTTGCAGATCGTGATTTGTAGCGGCAACGATCTGAACTTTGACTTTTTTGGTTTCGCTGGAGCCCACCGGTCGAATTTCGCCTTCTTGCAGGGCTCGTAAAAGTTTAGCCTGCATGGCCAGGGGAATGTCGCCGACTTCGTCTAAGTAAAGGACACCTCCGTTCGCCGCTTCAAAAAGTCCTTTTCGCTCGGTGATGGCGCCTGTAAATGCTCCGCGGGCATGGCCGAACAGTTCACTTTCAAAAAGGTTTTCACTGATGGCGCTACAGTTTACCGAAATCAAATGGTTAGAAACCGATGCGATGGCTTTGGCTACAAGTTCTTTTCCGACTCCGGATTCTCCTTGAATCAAAACGGTAGCGCCTTTGCTGCGAATGGCTTTGAAAATCGAATCGTAGAGGGCTTTGACTTGGGGACTTTTCCCAACGATTTTTTTTAAGGCTGCGTTAATTTGCGAAAGAAGGTCCGATTGCTGCTTGAGCATCGAAACTTCTGTCATGAATCGAAGGCGAAGAGCGTCCCGGCTAAGAAGCGTGTTGAAAATTTCGCTCCGGGACTTGGGCAGGTTCGCAACGTGAATTCCGAACCCTAAAAAACGAGCTGCGGGAGAAATGTCTCGCAGCGTATGGAGTAAGCTGTCCGAAAAATCGCGGTCCAAATTGACCACGGTAATTTCGGGAGAAAAATGGCGGAATGCATCCACCGCTTTTTCGGCTTCGGCGCAAAGGCGCGTCTCATAGCCATTCACGCTGGAAAGGACATCTTCAAGAAAAGATATGCTTTCGTTTTCTTCAGAAAGGAAGAGTATGCGTGTCTTGGCCATGAGATTTGCGAATTACTTGCCGAGAGCTTGGGAACGGAGCGTTGCCGCTTCGACCGTGTGCATCAAGGTACCGCGGAATCCGGCGTCTTCCAAAACCTGCACGCCGGCAATCGTCGTGCCTGCCGGGGAAGAAACCATAGCGGAAAGTTCGCCCGTATCCTTGCCGGACTTTTTGAGAAGTTCCACGCTGCCTTCGATGGTTGCTAACGTGAGCTGCATAGCAACCGGACGGGTGAGACCCATTTTTACGCCTCCACGGACAAGGCCTTCGATAAATTCAAAGACATAGGCCGGAGCGCTGCCCGAAAGTCCCGTGACTGCATCGATCAGGTTTTCGCCTACCGTTACGGTGACGCCTACAGTGGAAAGCAAAGTCTTTGCCGTTTCCAAAGATTCCGCAGAAACACCGTCCGTTGCAATGGCGATTGCGCCTTTGCTAACGGTCAACGGCAGGTTCGGCATGACGCGCACAACGTCACCGTGTTCAAAATCGAGAGCGTCGATGATCTTTGCACGGGAAACTCCAGCCATGATGGAAATGATTTCTGGCTTGGACGAAACCTTTCCCTTTGCGCTTGCGCTCCATTCTCCAGCGACAGCCTTAAAAACCTGAGGCTTGACGCAAAGGAAGAGAACGTTCGCGTCGTTTGCCATTTTACCGAAGTCGGTATAACGGACTGCGCCGAGTTCTTCTACAGGCTTTGCCGTGGTTTCGAAAGGTTCGTAAAAAAGAATATCCTTTGGATTGTAACCGGAATTGAGAAGACCGCGGAGAATAGCTCCGCCCATGTTTCCTGCTCCGGCAAATGCGATTTTCTGAGACATATTTTGACTCCTAGCCGTTCATGGAGGCTAAAAATTCTTCGTTGTTGCGTGTCTTTTTAAGCTTGTCCCGCATGAATTCCATGATTTCCACGGAAGTCTGTTCCTGAAGGAACTTGCGCAAAATCCAGACACGGCGGAGGGTGTCGTCGTCGAGAAGAAGTTCTTCTTTTCGAGTTCCGGACTTGAAAATGTCGATGGCCGGCCAAATGCGCTTTTCTGCAATGCGGCGGTCGAGAACAAGTTCCATGTTACCGGTACCTTTGAATTCTTCAAAGATGACTTCGTCCATGCGGCTGCCCGTTTCGATGAGGGCTGTGCCGATAATGGTGAGAGATCCGCCGTTTTCGATCTTTCGCGCTGCGCCAAAGAAACGCTTGGGGCGCTGCATGGCAAGGGCGTCCACACCGCCGGAAAGAATTTTACCGGAGTGGGGAATCACCACGTTGTTTGCGCGGGCAAAACGGGTAATGGAATCGAGAAGAATCACGACGTCGTTTCCATATTCCACAAGGCGCTTTGCTTTTTCAAGAAGAATGTCGGCAACCTGGGTGTGATGCTCTGGCGGTTCGTCGAAGGTGGACGCAATGACTTCGCCTTTCACATGGCGACGCATGTCGGTGACTTCTTCCGGACGTTCGTCGATCAGCAGCACAAAGAGCTTGACTTCCGGATGGTTCTTTGCGATAGCGCCAGCGATGTTTTGCAAAAGGACAGTTTTACCGGTGCGCGGCGGAGCGAGCAAAATGCTGCGCTGACCCTTGCCGATCGGAGAGAACAGGTCCATGATGCGGGTGGAATATTCGTCTTGACGCCATTCGAGATTCAACTTCTGGTACGGGTGAATGGGAGTCAGATATTCGAATGCGACGCGGTGCTTGGCCTTTGCCGGATCTTCGCCATTGATGGTGTCGATGCGGGCAAGTCCAAAGTAACGTTCGTTGTCGCGAGGCTGACGTACAAGGCCCGTAATGGAATCCCCGGACTTGAGTTCAAAACGGCGAATCTGGTTCGGGCTAATGTAAATGTCGTCCGGGCCTGCGAGATAGTTCAAATCGGCGTTGCGAAGGAAGCCGTAGCCTTCTTTCATGATTTCGAGAGTGCCTTCCGTATAAATCGGAGCGCCTTCTCCAGAAATGGCAGCCAGTAAGCGGTAAATCAAAGCCTGCTTGCGAAGCCTTTTGACATCCGGAATGTTCAGGGAATTTGCCTTTTCTTGCAAATCGAACATGGGCGTGTTGCGCAGTTCGCGCCAACGCTGCATCGCGATGGCAACCTTTTCGGGGTCGGCTGGCGGAGCTTGGAGCTGATCGTCCGGAATGTCGTCTTGCGGCAGGAAGCGGTTGTTTCTACCGAACTTGTTGTTTTTTCCGAACTTGTTGAATTTGCCGTGGCGGTTGTTGTTTGCGCCGTTATTGTTGTTGAAATTATTGTTGTTATTGTTGAAGCGGCGGTTGTTGTTGCCGCCGAACGGTGCATCCGGAGCCGGAGCTTCGAGAGCCGGATTGTTTTGAGCGGCAGCGTCCATTGCGCTTTCGGAAATGCCTTCGTTGCTCGGAAGCGAACCCTGATTTTCTTCGGTGAGTTCGCTTGTCCCCGGCGTTATGTTGACTTCCGGTTCACCGGAAAGTTCGGATGTCGGAGCGGGGATTTCGGGAACAGGTTCTGTGGAAATTTCCTTGGAATCGTTCGGTTCAAATTCTTCGGCAGCACGTGCTTTACGCGGACGACCGCGGCGTTTAGGGGCTTCTTCAGGCTTTGGCTGATCTTCGGGGAAGGTAATTGGAGCTGCGAGATCTCCCAGAGCGGAAAGATCTGGGGTCGGAGCATCCGGGGAAACAATGTCAGAAATCAATTGAACGGGAGAAGAACCGTCATTTTTCTTCGGTCTTGGCACAGGGACTCCTGCGAACTGTAAAAGAAATAAAAAAGAAATATAAAGATAAAAGGAAAAAGCGAGAATGCTTTATCCGCCCCTTAATATACATAAAAAAATCTATATTGGCACTCGTGGAATCTTTGGAACGGGTATTCATCGCTTTAGGCAGTAATATTAGACCACGGGGCAAGCGTCTCGCGGAAGCCCGGGCGATGTTACAAAAAATCGCTTTGGGCGGTTGGAAGGAAAGTTCGATTTACGAAACTCCGCCGGTTGGACCTCAGGATCAAGGTCCGTTTTTGAATCAAGTCGTGACGTTCTGGTATGGAAAAGGCCCCGACAAGCTTTTGAATTATCTCAAAGGTGCGGAGCTCTTTTTGGGAAGACGTCCCCGCGGCCATTGGGAACAGCGGGAAATCGACATGGACCTGCTTTATTACGGCGAAAGCATTTGCTCGGGAAAACAGGGTGGACCGACCGTGCCGCATCCGCTTGCAACGCGTCGTGGCTTTGTGATGGTTCCCCTTGCGGAGCTCGATCCGGACTGGGTCGATCCTTTGCTTGGAAAGAAAGCGAAAAAAATTTTGGAAGAATTGAAATTCTCTGGCGCAGAAGTGGATTTCAAGAGAGTGGAGGTGGACGATGAATGAAGCCTTGGTCGGTCAAGCGAACGTAGAAGCGACGATGAAGCTTCCGGAACGGGTCCGTTTTATTGCCATCGACGGAGTGATCGGTGCGGGTAAAACTTCGCTTGCCCGGATTCTTGCCAAGGAACTGGGGGCAAATCTCGTACTGGAGCAGTTCGAAGAAAATCCGTTCCTGGCCCGCTTTTACGAAAACCCTTCGGCTTACGCATTCCAAACGCAGCTCTTCTTTTTACTGTCCCGCCTTCGCCAGTTCCAAGACGCCTTTGTGCAGAACGATCTGTTCCGCCATTACGTTGTAAGCGATTACACGTTTGAAAAGGACCGCATTTTCGCCCTTCAGAATTTGACGGAAAGCGAAATGGAAATGTACGATACGGTTTCTTCGAGCCTTTCTAAATCCCTTCCTAGCCCGGACCTGATCATTTATTTGCAAGCCGACGTGCCGACTCTTTTAAACCGAATTAGCAAACGTGGCCGCCCCATGGAAAAGTCCATTGAAGGCAATTACCTTCGCGACCTTTTACAGCGTTACGACCATCATTTTTGGCACTATACCAAGGCTCCGGTTTTGATTGTTAACACGAATAGAATCGATTTTGTTCACAATGAAAAACATCTGCAGATGGTGCTGAACGCGATTGCAGCAGCGCCGACGCAGACAACTTACTTTGCTCCTGAAGGTGGCTAAATAAAATGAAAATTGTCAAGACGATTGCAGAACTCCGCGCAGAACTTTTGCCGCTAAAAAAAGCGGGCAAGAGCATTGGACTTGTTCCGACGATGGGTGCTTTGCACGAAGGCCATATGAGCCTCGTGGACGCTTCCGCCAAGGAAAACGATGTGACTGTGGTGAGCGTATTTCTGAATCCGATCCAGTTTGGCAAGAATGAAGACCTGGACAAGTATCCGCGCCGTTTGGAAAAGGATGCGGAACTGGTGGCGGCTCACGGTGGCACTTTTGTGTTTGCACCGACTCCTCAAGAGATGTATCCGGACGGAGATCCGTTGACTCTTGTCCGCGACGTATCCATGGCAATCCTTTATTGCGGTGCAACGCGCACGGGACATTTCCGCGGCGTACTGACCGTTGTCACGACGCTTTTCAATATCTCTGGAGCGGACCGCGCTTACTTCGGCAAAAAGGATTACCAGCAGGCATTTTTGATTAAGCGCATGGTGAAAGACTTGAACATGCCGATCGAAATTCACACGCTCCCCATTGTACGTGAAAATTCGGGGCTTGCACGTTCTAGCCGTAACGAATATATGAACGATACGGAACGGGGTGCTGCCGTGGCGATTTCCAAGGCCCTTCTTGATGCGAAAGCTTCTTATGAAGCGGGCGAAAAGGACGTGAACAAGCTCCGCTCCCAGATTCAAGAAAAAGTGGCGAAGGCCGGTGGCGTGGTGCAGTACATTGAAATTGCAAGCCAGAAGACTCTCTTTGCAAATATGAGCGGAACGGTAGATGAACCGTCCGTGATCCTCATTGCCGCGTTCTTCGGAAAGACCCGTTTGATCGACAATATGGAACTGAATTAATTTCTTTTGTTATAAAAAAATCGCACCCGAAAGGGTGCGATTTTTTGTTTTAAATCAACTGTTTTTTAGAAGCCGATTTCGAGGCCCACCTGCGGACCGTGCATAATATGGTGATCGACCTTGTAGGTGGAGAACGCATATTCAGCGCGGATGCGGAATGTTACCGTGCTTGTGCGGTTGAAGAGGATACCGCCGCCCAAGCGTACCCAGAGACCGGTCTTGCTATCGTCTTCCGGTTCGTCATAGTAGTAATAATCGCTGCTATATTCGACGATCGTGGATGTGAAGGAAAGACCGCCACCGAGGAATGGCGTCGTGTTGCCGTCGAAGAGCGGATAGTAACCGGACAGTCCAAGGGAAAGATTCACAGTGGTTTCGTCAATGGAGTACTTGTAGGATTCTCCATAGTAATCCGTTCTTGTGTAATCTTCCGAATCGCTGTAGAAATTGAAAGAACCATCGATCTGGAAGAAGATGTTGCGGGAATCGTACGACCAGAAGATTTCAAGACCCGGCTGGAATCGCGGACCCGGATTGTTGAGCATCGTAAAGCCCATAATACCGAAGCCGAAGGACTTGTTGGCACGCTTCTTGCGAAGCTTGGTTTCTTCCTTCTGGGTAACGGTGTAAATGTCGTCGGTCTTCGAAGCGACGTTTTCCGTTCCGATATTCTTTGCCATGCGTTCAAGGATCGGATCGAGATCGTTTGGATTAGCTGCCTTCATGGCGTCGGACCAGAGAAGATTACCGCTCTGGGTGCCATAGAGAGAAACGGTGACGACCACGGTTTCTCCGAGACGGGTCAGGTCGGCAAGGATGAACTTGGTACAACCCTTCGAGGACGCGATCTTCTGGACTTCAGCTTTGGACGGCTGAGCCTGGAGAGAATCTGTCTGGTTGGGAATGACCACCTCGTAACGTCCATCTTTTGCAGCATAACGCTGGAAAATTTTAGACGTCGCATATTGGTAATCATCATGGATGTTGACCAGTTCGAAAAGAGGCATATAGACTCTTTCGGATGCGAAGACGCTTGCCACCATAGCGGTCACAAGCAACAGACTTGTACGGAACCCCATATCAAACCTCACTTGTTGTATTAGTCTGTATTGGAATATAACTTATTTTTTCTTCTTCCGGTTAGCGAACCATTCATCAAACGTGATAGAACGGTCCAAATAGCCGCTGGGAGTCAATTCCAGAACGCGATTTGCCAAAGTTTCAGCAAATTCATGGTCTTCCGTGCAGAAAATGACCGGTCCTTTGTATGCGACAAGGCCATTGTTCAGAGCGGTAATCGATTCCAGGTCCAAATGGGCAGTCGGTTCGTCGAGCATCAGCATGTTCGAATTCGAAAGCATCATGCGACTGAGCATGCAACGCACTTTTTCGCCACCGGAAAGAACTTTTGCCGATTTGAGGGCTTCTTCGCCGGTGAAGAGCATTCGACCGAGGAATCCGCGGATAAAGGTTTCATCCTGTTCCTTGCTGAATTGACGGAGCCAGTCCACAAGGGAAAGTTCTTCGCCGAAGAATGCGTCATTGTTCTTCGGGAAATAGCTAGAAGAAATGGTGGTTCCCCATTTGACTTTGCCGGATTTGATATTTTCCGGATTCTGGATAGCTTCGAAGAAGGCCGTTTTGAGGACGCCGTAGTCGCCGACGAGAGCCACTTTGTCATCGCCACCCAGGGAGAAGTTCAAATGTTCGAGCTTTGTACCGTCGCCTGCGTCGATAGTCAGGTCCTTGACTTCGAGGACGATCTTGCCCGGTTCGCGGTCCATTTTAAAGCTGACCCATGGGAATTTACGGCTGGATGCCGGCATTTCGTCAACGGTCATCTTGTCGAGGAGCTTTTTACGGCTGGTGGCCTGCTTAGCTTTGGAAGCGTTCGATGCGAAACGCTGAATGAACGCTTTGAGTTCGGCGATCTTTTCTTCGGCGCGGCGGTTCTGGTCTTTGCGCTGCTTCTGGGCGAGCTGGCTTGCTTCGTACCAGAATTCGTAGTTACCGCCGTAAATGTTGATTTTACCGTAGTCGATGTCGCAGATGTTTGTGCAGACACGGTTCAAGAAGTGACGGTCGTGGGAAACGACGATCACGGTATTTTCAAAGCGTTCCAGGTAATCTTCAAGCCAGTTGACGCATTCGAGATCCATGTGGTTCGTCGGTTCGTCGAGCAGAAGAATGTCCGGGTTTCCGAAAAGAGCCTGGGCAAGGAGAACTCGGATTTTTTCGTTGCCGTCGAGTTCCTTCATCAGCTTTTGGTGGGATTCTTCCGGAATGTCTAAGCCTTTAAGCAATGTACCTGCAGAGGATTCCGCTTCGTAACCGCCCATTTCACCGAACTTCGTTTCGAGATCGATGGCTTCCATGCCTTCGTCTTCGGTCATTTCCGGTTTGGCGTAAAGTTCTTCGCGGCGCTTGCCGATTTTGTAAAGTTCCGGGTAGCCCATCATGACCGTGTCGAGAACAGTGTGTTCTTCGAATGCGAAGTGGTCCTGCTTCAAAACAGAAAGGCGTTCGTTTGCGTCATGGGTGACGTCGCCCGTATTCGGTTCCAACTCTCCCGAAAGGATCTTCAAGAACGTAGATTTTCCGGCACCGTTTGCGCCGATAATCCCGTAGCAATTTCCCTTGCGGAAAGAAAGGTTGACATCTTTGAAAAGCACGCGGCTTCCATACTGGAGACTAACATTAGAAACATTAAGCATGGCGCCAAAGATAGTAATTATTCGGAAAGGCTCATGATGCAAGCTTCTCGAATGCGCCATATTTCTTCTGGCGAATAGGGAAGAAACATGTCGTCCAACCAGTTTTCTAGGAACTGCTTGTGGTAAGCTGTCTTTTCTATGGCGACGTTTTCCGGGTCTAAAAGTTCACGGGTGTCCAAAATTGAACTTGCGATGTTCGCAAAGACTTTTCCCGAACGGGTGTAATCTTCGAACTTGCCGTTTTCCTGGATGTAGCAGTGGGCTTCAGGAATGTAATCCAAATGAAAATGCTCTAGGACTTCCCGGACTTTGGGAGCGTTTTCCCCGCTCATTTTAAAAGCGGAAACCATCAGGTGAACGTCTGGAATGGAATTTTCCCTGGCGACGCAGACGAGAAGAGCGTGCTTTCCGCTGCACGTTCCCCGTTCTTCTTTTAGCACAAGCGAAAGATCCTTAGGATTAGAAGTTCTGCCGTAGGTCAGGTTTGCAACGTAATCCTTTAAGGCTTCCCATGTGTACACGCCCTTTTCTTTGACGAGGTTCGTAAACGGTGCGTTTGCTGTCAAATTTGTCATACGGTTACTTTGTATGTAAAAATTTTTGAAATAAAAAAAGCGGTCCGCAAGGGACCGCTGAATTTGAACTGTTAATTTGCGGCAGCGAGTTCCGGCTGTACACCGTGGGACTTTTCGAGATCGCGAGCGTTGATGATCAACATCTGCAAACGGTTTTCGATGTTCGCAAAGCTTGTATCCGGATCGTAATCGAGGGAAAGAACCTGAATGTGCGGGTATCTTGCCTTCACAGCCTTGGTAAGGCCGCGACCGGAAATGTGGTTTGCGAGGCATGCGAAAGGCTGCACAATGATGAAGCTGTTGATGCCGTGGGGTGCGTTGTAAAGGATTTCTCCCGGAATCAGCCAACCTTCACCCGTGTTGTACGTCGGGTCAATGATGTCGCCCACGAGTTTGACAAGTTCATAGCAGTCCGCGTGATGCTCGTAGAGCTTGTAACGCTTGTAATGCTTTTCGATGGTTTTGACCGCATGGGTGTAAATCTTAGCCGTGATTCCGCCGATGAGCCAGTTTTCGATAGGCTTTGCAATCAGTCCACGCTTGAGCTTTTCACGGCGAACGACTTCGTCCACGCGGAAGAAGTCTGTCATGCCCGGCAGGTAAACTTCCATGCCGTTGTTGATGAGATATTCTTCGATGTGGCCGTTTGCGCCGGCGTGATAGTTCATGAGAATTTCACCGAGAAGAGCGACGCGCGGTTTGCGGTAACTGGTATCGACTTCGATCTTGTTGAATTCTTCGATGGCCTGGTCGAGCATCAGAAGCGCTGTTTTTGGATAAGCGATTTCCTTGTTCGGCGTGTAGGCGATTTCTTCCATGATCTTTGGCATCCACTTGTCGTAAACACGCTGCGTGTCGCCTGCATGGAGTTCGTACGGACGGCTTCTGCGGTAGATGGTTTCGATGCAGTCCATGGTGGCAAGGCCCCAGAGCATATGCAGCTGGAAGGGGAGTCCAAGCTTAAAGCCCGGATGCATGTCCTTTGTATCCTTACCGGTGGTAATGATCGGCACGTCGGCGTAGCCCATTTCGTCCAAAGCTTTGCGGGCAAGAGTTGCATATTGCACCGCGCGGCAGTTTTCGCAGTTTTTGGAAAGGCCGACGCAGAGTTCGTCGTGGGGAATTTCCGGATGCTGCTGGATCCACAAAAGGTTTTCGCCGATGTTCACCTGGGCCGGGAAGCAGATGTCGTTATGCACATACTTTTTGCCCAAGGCGAACGCTTCCGGACCGCCCAGCGGGAGCTGGACTGCGTTGTAACCGAGAGAGCGGAAGTATGCCGTTGCGAGAATGCTGAACGAATAAGAAAGGTTCGGAACGAGAACGGTGCGCTTCTTTTTGTCGGTTTCGAGGAACTTTGCCGGGTAAAGCGGACCTTCCGTTTTGGGAGGGAACTTGACTTTACGACGGGCACGGACCGTTTCAATAAAGCTCTTGACGCGGATGCCGACCGGGCCGCGGGCGTCGCCTTCGTCGAGCTTCAACATGAGAAGTTCCTTCATGGAAACTTCATGCAGCATACGGTTCATTTCGTCGGTGAGAACGGAATCGTGGCCGCAACCGAAGCTGACGATTTGCACAAGTTCAAGGGCCGGATCTTTGCCGGCGAGCATTGTCGCACCGAGCATTCGCATGTGGAACGTGTTTTTCACTTCCATACGCGTGTGCTTGTCGAGATCCTGGTCGAACACTCCCGGGAGAGATTCTGTCGTAAGGACAGGAATGCCCATGCTCGTAAAGTGCTGTGCAATGTTGTGGTTGATGAGCGTATCGGCGTGATAAGGACGACCGGCAAGGCAAATGGCGAAATCGCCTTTCTTGCGAACGTCTTCAAGGATTTTTCCGCCTTCTTCGGCGAGGGTCGAACGGAATGTGTCGAGAGCTCTTTCACCTTCTTCCACGGCCTTTTTGAGAATGCTCTTTTTGATTCCCCAGAGTTCGTGGAAGTATGCGATGGTCTGCTTTTCGCGCTGGTCTGTATCGGTCCAGTGGAATACCGGCTGGATCATTGGAATGCCGTAGTTGCCTTCCGGATCGTCGGAGTTGCGGCTTACGTCCGGGTAACCCTGGACCACCGGGCAAACGGCTGTCGCTTTTTTGAACTTTGTGTGATCGCTGGGCATGGCAACCATCATCGGGAAGAAGATGGAATTGACCTTTTTGTCCACAAGGTCCAAAACGTGGCCATGGACAAGCTTTGCCGGGAAGCAGATGGTGTCGCTAGCGATGCTTTGAAGTCCGCGTTCAAAGAGCTTGTAATCGCTCTGCTTGCTGACGACGACCGTGTAACCGAGAGAGGTGAAGAACGCCTTCCAGAACGGTAAACTAGACCAGAAGTCGAGAACACGGGGAATACCGATGGTTTTGCCGGTCTGCGGAAGAAGCTTTGCCGGGGCGTAGTCTTTTACAAGAAGCTGGTTCGTGCGTTTGACCATGTCTGGCACGGCCATCATCTTTTTCGTGATTTCAGCGATGAGCTTTTTGGTTTCCGGATCGTCCGGGTTGGCAGTCACTTCGCCGCGTTCGCAGCGGTTGCCGGTGACAAAGCTTTGACCGTCGCTGAAGGTGACGATGGTGCGGGAGCAGTGGTTTGTGCAGTACTGGCAGATCATGCCGGGCTTATTGTCCCAGCTCAAGTTGCGAGCCGTTTCAAGGCCGATGAAGGACGTCTTGTATTCCGGATCGGCCTTCTTCTTTTCTTCCATGAACTTTTTGGTGAGAAGGGCGACACCGATGGCGCCCATTTCTCCCGGTCGTTCCGGACGGATCGGGGTAATGCCTGTCTGCTGTTCAAAGGCGCGGAGAACGGCGTCGTTCTTGAACGTTCCGCCTTGGACAACTACATGTTTACCGAGAGTTTCCAGGTTGCGAATGCGGATGACCTTGGTGAACACGTTCTGAATAATCGAACGGCAGATACCAGCGATAATGTCTTCCGGCTGCTTACCGTCACGCTGTTCCGTGATAATGGAACTGTTCATGAACACGGTGCAACGAGATCCGAGCTGCGAAGGATTCTTGGCGTCGAAAGCGAGCTTTGCAATCATTTCAAGCGGGACGCCGAGAGACTTTGCGTAGGTTTCGATAAAGGATCCGCAACCCGAAGAGCATGCTTCGTTCAAAATAATGCCGGTGACGACACCGTCGTGGACGGAAATCGCCTTCATATCCTGACCGCCGATGTCCAAAATAAAGGAGACTTCGGGGCAAAGATGCTGGGCCGCGTTTGCATGCGCCACGGTTTCTACCGTGTGGTAGTCGGCGTGGACTGCCTTTGCAAAAAGCTGTTCACCGTAGCCGGTGGTACCGACGCCCAAAATGTTCAACTTGCAGCCGTATTCTTCGTAACGGTCTGCCAGTTCGTTCAACGCTTTCTTCAAAACAGCGAGAGGTTCGCCTTCGTTACTTGCGTAGAATCCGTCGATAACCTTTTCTTCTTCGTTCAAAAGAACGAACTTGGTGGTTGTAGAACCTGCGTCAATGCCTAAATAGGCGTTGATTTCAGAGCCTGGCAAAGGCTGCGGATAGTTCTTATCGGCGAGCTTGTGCTTTTGCTTGAAAAGTTCGTATTCGGCTTCGCTTTTGAAGAACGGTTCGTTGCGATCGGTACGGGCGGCGAGTCGCTTCTCGTTAAAGTGCACGAGCATGTCGAGAGAGCCTTCCCGACGGTAACCGCAGTCCTTGTCTGCAAACATGGTACCGACGGAAAGGGCTGCGCCGTAAGCGACGAGAACTTCGGAATGTTCCGGTCGGATCGCCTGTTCGTCAGAAATGCCTAAACGTTCCTTGAATGCGCGAACGAGGGTCGGGTTGAACGTGAGAGGGCCGCCTTCAAAGATGACCGGCGGCTTGATTTCCATACCTTGAGCGAGGCCGCCAATCGTCTGCTTTGCAATAGCATGGAAGCTGGAAAGGGCCACGTCTTCCTTGGAAACGCCGTTGTTCAGCAGCGGCTGAATGTCCGTTTTGGCGAAAACACCGCAACGGCCCGAAATTTCGTAAACCTTTGTGCCACGAGCTGCGTAAGACTCAAACTGTTCCGTCTTGATGCGGAGGAGACCTGCCACCTGGTCAATGAATGCTCCGGTACCGCCAGCGCAGACACCGTTCATACGCATGTCGCTTGCAATCAGTTTTCCCGATCCTTTGTCTTTTTCAAAGAACACGACCTTTGCGTCCTGACCTCCCAGTTCGATGGCGACTCGGGATTCCGGATGGGTCGTGCGGACCGCGAGAGCGTTCGCCACCACTTCTTGCACAAAGAAAGCTCGGGTCGCTTCCGCAAACGGTTGACCGCCCGATCCGCAAAATGCAACGCGGAAATTCTTGTCGGGGAACATGCCATGGGCCGTAGCAAGCACATCATGTACTTTTTGTGCCTGCATCGCATTATGACGTTCATACGTAAAATGCAACAGTTTTTCGGTGGCCGGATCTACAACGGCGATTTTAACAGTCGTCGAACCGACGTCGACGCCAACCCACAAATCGTTATTCTGATTGCTCATAGTGTCCCAAATTTAGAAAAAAAGGCAATGGATAAAAAGTGATACTATTTATATTTGGCGCATGCACCATTTGATCATTCCTGGATTAAATAACTCGGGCCCGGACCACTGGCAAAGTTTTTGGGAAAAAAGCCTTCCCGATACGAGTCGTGTGGTTCAGGAAAATTGGGAACATCCGCAAAAAACGGATTGGGTAGAACGCCTAGCCCGGTACATTGACCGTTTGGAATCCGATACGGTTCTTGTTGCCCACAGTTTAGGGGTGATTACAAGCGTGGAATGGCTTCTTCAAAAGGAAGATTCCCGGGTGAAAGGCGCCTTTTTGGTAGCGCCTCCGGACGCAGATCAGGTGGAACTCATTCACGACTTCGCACCGGTACCGTTGCAACAGCTCCCGGTACCGTCGATGGTCGTTGCAAGCACGAACGATCCCTTTGCTACGTGGGAACGGTCGGAACATTTTGCCAAATCCTGGGGATCGACGTTAATCAACGTTGGAAACTTAGGCCATATCAATGCCAAGACCCGTCTTGGAGAATGGCCGGAAGGACGAAAGTTTTTGGCGGAATTTGAAGCTACCTTGAAGTAAAAAAAGCCGGCTTTGACCGGCTTTTTTTCTGCACAAAAATGGGATAAAATATCCGATTTTTCTGATAAAAGGACGCTAATCGATCATTTTTTTGAACTTTTTGAAGAACCGCTTGGAATCGCGGGCGACGATGCCGCTCAAAAGGATGAGGGCGACTAGGTTCGGGAAAGCCATCAAACCGTTGAAAATGTCGGAGCATGTCCAGACCGCGCTTACGGTAAGGTACGGACCGATGAACACGGCGAGGGTATACAGCCAGCGGTAAACAAGCAATGCTTTTGGACTTTTAGCGACCAGGTATTGCAAGCATTTTTCTGAATAATAAGCCCAGCCGAGGATGCTTGTAAAAGCGAAGAAAGTAAGGGAAATCGCAAGAAAATAAGGCACAAATCCGCTGGCGGAAGAGAAAATGCGGAAGCCTTTACGGAAAGCTTCCAAGGTGATGTTCACGCCTTCGAGTCCAAGGCTCGGTTCCCATGTCCCCGAAATGACGATGACAAGACCTGTCATGGTGCAGATGATGATGGTGTCGAAGAATGTGCCTGTCATGCAGACAAGTCCTTGACGGACGGGTTCTTTGGTTTTTGCTGCCGCTGCCGCAATTGGAGCGGAGCCTAGGCCCGCTTCGTTGCTAAAAATTCCGCGGGAAATTCCCTTTTGCATGGCAATGAAAATGCTTCCGACTGCGCCGCCTGTGACAGCTGCAGGGTTGAATGCGGCATGGAGAATGGTTTTGAAGGCTGCCGGAATTTCTGAAAAATTTAAAATCAGGAAGAAGATGCAAAATAAGACGTAGAAAATGGCCATGAAGGGAACAATGAAGGAGGCAACGTTTGCGATTCGATGGAGACCTCCGAAAATCACGACTGCTGTGGCCAAGGTTACGAACAGTCCCGTAACCGCAGTGACGGTGGAAATGGAGTGCCCGCCGATGTTTACAAATTCACCTGAAGGAATAATGGCGTCTACGGCAGTCGTAATGCTGTTGATTTGTGTAATGGTTCCGATGCCCAAAAGACCCGCTACCATTCCGAAAATGGCAAAAAGAATGGCGAGCCATTTCATATTCCAACCGAAACGCTCCCGAAAACCGTGCTCGATGTAATAGAAAGGACCTCCGAGAACATTGCCGTCTTTGGAGACGATGCGGTATTTGACTGCAAGGAGTCCTTCGGCGTATTTAGTTGCCATGCCTAAAAATGCGGCCACTTCCATCCAAAAAAGGGCGCCTGGTCCGCCTGTTCCGATGGCTGTTGCGACGCCAGCGATGTTGCCCGTTCCGATCGTTGCAGCGAGGGCCGTGCACAGGGATTCGAAACTCGATACTTCGCCTTTGCCATTTTTTTCATCATGGATGATAAAGTGTAAGGCCTTGGGCAGGTTTGAAATCTGTAGACCGTTGAGACGAATTGTTAACAATAATCCGACAAAAAGAACTATGCTTACAAGAGGGATTCCCCAAACGAAACTGTCAATGCTGTCTAAAAATCGAGTGAACGTCTCCACGCGTCTTTTCCTTTAATCGCTTAATCCTGCTTGTTAAATTTTTTTGGATCCCTCTGAACGGATTCGGTGACGTTCCCAAATAAAGAGAATCAGTCCTGCGATGACCATGATCAGGCAGAGCGTTTGCCCACGGCTCATTCCCAAAAGATCGTTTCGACCGAGGAAATTGTCCGGCTTGCGGAAAAATTCAATGAAGAATCGGAAAATCCCGTAGCCCATCAGATAGAGCGGGAGCATTTGTTTTTTGAAATATTCAAAATGGCTGAGCAAAAAGAGGATTCCAAACAGGATGATTCCTTCAAAGGCCATTTCGTACAGTTGGGACGGATGGTGCAATTGAAAATCTCCGGCGGCGGGGAAAATCATTCCGATGGGGCTTGTCGTGACTTCGCCGAACAGTTCACCGTTCACGAAATTTCCCCAACGCCCCCAGCTGTAACCCAGAGGCGCTGCAAGAAATCCGAGGTTTAACGTATCCCAAACGGGAAGCTTGTTCTTTTTCATTCCGAGAATGCCAAAAAGGATCGCTCCGATAAGACCGCCATGGTACGACATTCCCGAAATTCCTACAAAGTAAAATCCTTGGGAAGCGCTGTAGCGGAACGGGGTGATGATTTCTAGCGGATTTTCTAGGTAGTGCATGGGGTTGTAAAAGAGCACATAGCCGAGGCGCGCCCCGATCAGAATGCCGGCGATTACCCAGGTGACAAAGCTGTCCATCTGTTCTTTCTGAATCCCGATGTTTTGGCGCACATTTGTTTTCCAAATCACCATGTAGCAGGTGAAAAAAGCGAACAGGTACATGAGGCCGTACCAGTGCACCGGAAAGTTCAGAACCGGAATGGTAAGCGCGATGCCGTCGAAGTGTGTCGGAATCAGATTCCACCAGGTTAAATCTGCTGCTTGAGTCATTTAAGCTCCCTTTTTCCCCAATAATTAATTAAAAGTGCGGCAACTTGGGAAGCTACCTGTGTGCGGTAAGCTCCGTGTGCCTGCATAATCACAAGGATGATCGCCTTGTCCGGATTGGATTTGCTTTGGGCAAAGCCCATGAACCAGTCGTAACGCCCTTTGGGATTTTCTCCGTCTAGGGATCCCGTTTTTCCTCCGATGTCAAGATCTTCGAAAAAGCGGCGGGATATATTCCGGGTGGTCATGTGCTTGCGGGATGTACCTTCGGTTGCTGTGGCAAGAAGGGCTTTGCGCAGCCCCATGTAGGCGTTTTCGCTGAATTTTTCCGTATCAAGCTTGACAGGTTTTGTCGGAGCGTAACCGCTTGCTCCGTTCTTTTCCCAAGGGATTTCTAAAGCCTTTTTGGTGACGATGGCGCGCATCATGGCGGCTGCTTGTAATGGGGAAAGGGTTGTTTCCTGAGTGAAGCCGCAGGCCACTTCGGCAAGACCGTAGCCGGTATCGGGCGGAGCGTAAAAGCTTTTGTCCGGAATGCCTTGGGGGTAGTTCCGGTTGAACCCGAGCTTTGCGGCTGCGCTTTTAAGCCTTTGTGCGCCCACATTCATGCCCATTAGGGCAATGGGCGGATTGTAAGACTTGGCAAAGGCGAAGTGAACCGGTACAGTTGGTCCATGGTAATTTTCGGGGACTTTGAGCTGGCGCTTGTAAAGGGTGTGGGCGCTTCCGATGATTGGAATTTCCGAGTTGATGGAGTAACGTTTGGAATCGAACGCCGCTGCAATGGTGATGGTTTTTGCAAGGCTTGCAGCGGGGAACGTGGCGCGGGAAAGGTAGTCCGGTTTGCTTTGAACGGCGCTGTCCTTGCGTTCTCCCCAGGCGAGGATTTCATTTGTCTTGGCATCCACTGCGACGTAAAGAGCGTTGTCCGGATGGAATCGCCTTAAATAGGTGTCCATGGCGTGGGCAAGGCCTGTATCCTTTTGCGCGTACACGTGGTCCAGGTTGACCGCCTGGGAAATCTTTTGTTCGATGTGGCTTGGTTCCACTGAGTCCGGAAGATCGCGCTGGGGCAAAGAATCCTTTGCGTCGGAAGCGTCTTCTGGGATGTCGGTTTGGAA
>JAGDBD010000067.1 GCA_017959225.1 Fibrobacter sp.
CGCACCTGTACATGATGGCGTTGTTGTTGATGTCGTTGTCGCACCTCAGTTCGCCGTTCAGGCATTCGCCGCAGATTGCCTTGTCGGTTCGGCACGACTTGTTGCCGCATATGGAAACGGCCTTCTTGGCTTCGCCGGCGACGCATTCGTAGACAGTTCCCTTTCCGGTTTCATCGTTGGTGCAGGTGTGTTCGTAGTTCGTGCACTCGCCGCAGCCGTTGTCACGCGGGTCGCAGGAATTGTCGCCGCAGGTCTCGGTTACCTTCTTGCCGTTTTCGCAGCGAGTGACCGTCGCCTTGAATTTTTTGTTCTCGGTACAGGTCTGAACGTCGTTGATACATTCGCCGCAGTCCGTACCCTTTTCGTTACAAGAGACTGTGTTGCAGGAACGGTTCACCAAAACGCCCTTAACGCATTCCTTGACGATACCTATTTCTGTGGGGCTGTTGGAACACTTGCTCTTGTAGCTGTCAACGTCACATTCGCTTTCTCCAGTAGGAATCGAATTTGCGCATTTCTTGTTCATCGTATTGCAGACAGAACCGATATCGCAGACCTCTTCGCTACAGATACAAACACCGTCTTTCTCTTTACCGCCCGAAGCTTCGCAGAGCTTTGCGAAGTTCTTGAGATCTTCTTCGGATGCCTTGGAAGAACTGCTTTTCGAGCTAGTTTTGGTGCTGCTAGAAGAGGAATTCGCTTTTTCATTGCTGCTTGAGGAACTCTCGTCGTCTGAGGCTACGGGTGCCCAGTTCAATCCGTCGCAGAAATATTCGGCATCCTGCTCTATGGCGTAAACGGTATCTCCTTCGTTTTGTTCGCCACAAAGACCCAGTTCGTAAATGGAATTTACCTCGGTAATTGGCGTCTTTTTTTTGTCGATGCTCGAATCGTCACTGCTGCAACCAGCGACGAATGTCATGGCAAACAGCGCTCCGAATAACGCGAAAATGCTCTTTTTCATGTTTTCCCCATCAAATAGATAAACTTGTATTAGTTACAATCGCATTCGTTACAAATATAGATATCCGCGCAATTTCTAATTGCCGTCGCGCCTTCACTTGTTGTCAATGGGAGGATCGTTGCGATGTAGCAGACACCTTGTAAAGCCCGTGGCCGCTTTCTTGAAATTTTTTTTCGAAAGCGGAAATCGGATCGCTCGGAACGAATTTTTCTTCTGTAATCTCCATGTTCAAATGGAGATGCTTCTGGGCAATTTCTAGTGCAAAACGGAACTCGTCTGCATAAATTTTCCAGTTGGTGCGCATTTCAAGTTCCGGCGAAAGCGAAACCAGCGTCGGAAAAATAGGGCTTCCGTGAAAACGGTACCGCACTTCCGATTGCTTAGGCCAGGGATTCGGGTAATAAAGCGCATGAAAACGAATGTTCCATTTGGCATCGGAGACGAGCTTCCAAAAATCGAGCAGTTCCGCACGTACAAAAAAAACGTTTTTCGGCAAAGGTTCCCCGTTTTCGGCTCGCGAATCCGCTTTGGAAAGTCTCACTTCGGACTTGTCCACTCCAATGACTGGATTCTCCGGAAAGCGTTTGGCCAAATGGAGCGTGGAAAGTCCAGTGCCGCAGCCTGAATCTAACACCACGGGAGCATCAAATTTCGCAATAAAGGCAGACGCTTCTTCAAAGGCTTTTCGCGTGTGGTCTGCAATGGGACGGCGAAATTCAGAATTCAGATAGCGCAAAACGAGACCTTCTAGGTCCTTGTGAATGCCTGTCTGGTTACTTTCCACTTTTTTTGAATTTCCAATCATCGAAACCTTCTTGCAAAAGGGCAACGCTTGCAGAACGGATCTTCGAGCTTGTGATTTTCGAATCCCCGTCGAATGCGCTCCGCTTTTTCACCCAAAAAAATTTGGTCAAAAGAATCGCCTGGGAATTTCCCAAGAGGAATTTTCCCTTTATAGTCTAGGCAACAAGGAACTGCGGTCCCGTCAAATAGAATGGCACACTGGTCCCGGAGCCCGTGGCACGTGCCTTCGCTTCTTTCGTCTCCCGTTCCGTCTGGCCATGTAAATCTGGAATCCCTGTGCAAATAAAGCCTCCCTGCAATGGGAAAACTTTTATGCCGCACTGAAAAACGCTCTTGAGAAAGCTCCGCTTCAAAATGCTTGGAAAGCGTGCTTTCCACGGTAGCGTTCCACGCGTCAGAAACGGCATCCGCGGAGTCGTTCCACAGGCGAAAGTTCAAATACACTTCGGGCCGTTCTGCACGCAAGCGGTCTGCAAAAAGAATCGAATCCTTCAACGTGGCCAAAGCTTTTTCTTTTGGCAAATAAGCATAGGCGTGAGTCGAAAAATTGATCTGTCGAAGGGCGTTAGACGCAAGAATTGCGCCTGTGTGCTTTGAAATCAAAATTCCGTTCGTCGTCAAGTTCAGCTTGAACCCGCTAGTGTTCACCGCTTGCAATATGTCTTGGAATTGCGGGTGCAGTAAAGGTTCTCCTAGAACATGCAAAAAGATTTCTTCCACATGGCCCTGCAACCTGCCTAAAATACGTTCAAAAGTTTGGAGCGGCATTTCGCCCCGGTGTCCGCTGAATTCCGCGCTAGGGCAAAACGGGCAGTTCAGGTTGCAACGTTCCGTGATTTCAATGTAGGCGTATTTCACGCTTTTTGAAGCATGTCCGAATGGACGATTTGACTTTGTCCCTGTTCCTTGGCGTAATAAAGGCACTGGCTTGCTTTGGAAACCATAGCGTCCAAAGTCGGAATTTCTCTTCCTTTAGAGCTTGCGACACCCAGGGAAACGGTAGCGGTAACCGGCTTGTCGTTAAAGCTGAACTTGTACGATTCCACGGCGGAGCGCAGGCGTTCGGCGCTTTTGATCGCATCCGCTTTGGCCATTTCCGGGAGCATCAAAATGAATTCTTCGTTGCTGTAACGGGCAAAAAGATCGCTTTCGCGCTTGTTCCGGGTAAAAATTTGGGATAGGCTTTTTAAAACCATGTCGCCGGTGGAATTACCCCAGTCTTCGCAGAGCTTCTTAAAATGGTCCACTTGGCAAAGAACCACGTGCACATATTGATTCTTTCGACGTGCCGAAGCGAGTTCGCCTACGGAGCGGTCAATAAACGTGCGACGGTTAGGCGCTTTAGTCAACGGATCCGTCGTCGCCGCTTCAAAAAATTCCCGGTCAAAGGCTTCGTCGGAAGGCTCTTTGAAGTCGATTTTTAAGACCATTTTACCGATTTGAAGGCGATTTTCGGGGAAAACCATCTTGGGATGCGTCGTCAGGGCGACTCCATCTACAAAGGTTCCATTGGTGGAATCTAAGTCCCGAAGGGTGATTTTTGTGCCGTCCCATGAAATTTCGCTATGTTTCCGCGAAATCATCTCGTCTTCTAAACGGATATCCGCTTCTGTACCGCGCCCAATGACGGATTTTCCTCGCATCAGGGGAATCTGCCGAAAAGATGTCTGTGGATACAGCACAATCAGGTGGGGGCGGGCTTCCGCCGTGGGCATTGGACGGGTCAAAGCGTCAAAATTCGACATAACAGCCCTAAATTTAGCTTTTTTGACCAAAAAATGCGTCCGGTATCACGTGTAAACGGCAAATCTATTACAAACTAAGAAAAAACTACCCTTTTTTCTTAAAAAAGGATAGTTTTCAAGCGAATGAGAACGACTTTTTGCCAAAGCCGTTCTTGGGTCGTCATGTGCAAATCTCGTGGTTGGGATGCTGCGATTGGTTTTGGAGAAACTATGAAGAAAAGTAAAAACGTCACAAACTGGCTTGCAAAGCTCGTATTTGGCTTTGCTCTCCTGTTCGGAATGGGCTCGTCGTGGGCACTCAGTTGTTCCGGAACGATCTATGTCGCAAATCCGGGTGGCTGGAATTCCATGTACCTGGTAGTGGATGGTGCGTTTAACCTGCTGCCGTCTTCAACGCTTTCCGATGGCTGGTATGTGATCAACACTTTGGATTACGGATCCCAGTACGCAGACAATTTCTTCTTTGTAGCGTCGGAAGGTGGTTGGAACGACTACGGCATTACAAGATCCCAGTACAATGAAACCGGTTGGGATCAGGGCGATAAGTTCACGTGCAGTGACTTCGGTACGGCTTCCACCCTTTATATTTACGAAGATCCGACGACCGCTGGCAAAACCGCCATTTCTACGGATCCTCCTAACGCAAAATACTTCTACTTCCTTCCCCCAGACGATCAGCTTTGGAACAGCTCTGTTCCCATGCTCAGCACCGATGGTGGTAAGACGGGCGTTGCCATGAAGACAGATGCAACCCGCTGCGGTTGGTTCTATTTCGTATGGTTCAACCAGGACGCTCCTGCGGAAGTGACGATTTACCGCGATTCCGATACAGACCGCGAAGAAATTATCGGCTATGACGGCTATGATGGTGCAGGTATTGCTCCGGCTGCAATTCCAATGCAGCAGATCTTTACCCAGTTGAATACGAATACGGTGTTCTTTATTTCGGACGCAAGCATGTGGCCTGAAACCATGACGGATGCAGAAAAGGGTTTTGCCATTACCGATCCTTCTGTGGACGGCAACTGCGAATACCACTTGGCGGCTATTATTTATGATACGGATGCTTCTTTGCACCCTGCTTTCTCTTGCTATAGTACAGGTGCTGAAGGTTGCCAATACGGTGCTCAGGGAATTTCTGCGACTGCGGCTCAGGCCGCGGTGAATGCCTGTATCGGTGTGACTCACGGCATTGTCCAGGACACTTTGGATGCAAACAAGAAGCCTCTTTTGAAAACGGCCGCCATGGGTGGCGTAGGTGAAACTTGCTTTATTAGTCAAGAATTCTTCCATCAAATGTTCCACCCGACTTCGGGTGTGAACGAAATGACTTGCTTTGACCTTCCGTTCAACCGCGATGCTTATGGCAAGTGGGAATTCAATTCGGACTACTATACAAGTAAAGGGGTGACTGCGCAAGGTGGTTTTTATCCGGTAGAAACGACGGAAGATGCGAATGTTCTTACGGAATATGGATCGACTCCGGTGGCTGCTGCAAGAACCCAGCGTGGTGCAGAAGGCCCGGTCTTTGTGGGACCTTTGCTCCGTGAAGTAGATGCAACGGAAGGTGCTCAAAAGTTTGACCTTCTTTGCAACGGCGCCGGTTGGGAAGGTGGCATCGATGATTGCTCGAGTCGCTTTATCAACGGTGACGACGATATAGCGGCGATCAATTCCTGGCTGGGCACGACGGATGCATGCGTGTGGGGCTGGTCTTGCGATAAGAGCAAACCGGCGGGCTGGCCGACATTCAAGAAAGGAACGGAAGATGCAGGTACTGACGCTATCCGTTGGGAAGGTACGCGTAACCAGCATTTCTGCTTTGAAAGCCATGCGCAGTTTGTTTACAAGCCGGGTCTCCGCTTCAACTTTCGCGGTGACGATGATATTTGGGTCTTTATCGGTGGTAAGCTGGCGGTGGACCTTGGCGGTACGCACCTTGCGGCTCCGGGATATGCCGTTCTCGACAACTTGACCGACAAGAATGGAAACAAGTTCGAAGAAGGTTCTACTTACGATTTGGACATTTTCTTCTGCGACCGTCGTACGACCATGAGTAACGTTCGTATCAACACGAACATGTACATTCAGCAGAATTCGGGCATTAGCCGTTCTAAGGATACGACGTACCAGGGTGCTGGTGAACGTTATCACGTTTGCTACGAAGAAACAGGCTCGGGTAACTGCGATGCCGCTCTTTCTGGTGCAATTGGCACTGAAACCAAGACCTATTGCGACGGTGACTTGGCAAATGTTCCGGGTGGAATTTCGCTCGGCTATGCATTGTTCAAGGGTAGCTCTGCATATACGGCGGCTACAGGCGAAACCTATGACGAAGCGTATTTCAGTTCTGCCTATGCAAGCGGCCAGACGACATTCTTTGGCGCAATCGACCTTTCCAATTGGTATCAGCCGATTGTGAACAAGGATCTGGTTGCAGGCCTTCCGTCGGGCTCTTATAAGCTGATGGCGATTATCGGAACCAAGAAAACGACGATTGCAACTATTCGTGTTGCCGGTAATTTGGATGTCTTGAATGCGAACGGTAAGGATTCGACGGGTCACGTTTACAAGGTCCAGACTTCTGCTATGGCAGACGTCCGCATCCCGGTCTTTGTCGGTGCAATCGGCGAAGCTTTGGATGACGGCAACTTGGACGTGGACTTGGCAAGTGCTGTTGGCGAATCCTATACGATTACGGTTTCGGACGGTCTCCTTGTCTATGCAGACAGCAATGGTACGACTCCGCTTACCGCTACCGATAAGCTGACCGTGGGATCGAAGGGTGTGGATACGCTCTGGGCAACGATTCCGCTTTCTGCCATGACTGCAACATCGATGACGGGCACAATTTCTGTGCGCAAGGCTGTTCTTGAATTGACGTTCCAGCTTCCGGCAATTGCCTTTGTGGATTCTTCTTACACAAAGCAGCTGAGCGGATATGGTAACTGGGATATTAGCGATGACTCGATCCTTTACCGCGGTTCTTATTACACGGCGTACGTGATGATGTTTGACCCGACATCGGGCGATATTTGCACAAGCTGCAACTACGGACTTGAACTCGTGGCAAGCGCTTCTTCGGATGGCGTCACAGGAACGTCTACTCTCGGCATTGTGGAAGGTAAGGGTCAGATCAATTTCCGTTCTGCAAAGCTTTACCCGGATCTTGCAAAGGGTGTGACGGATAGCGCTTACTTCACTGTCGCTACCATGGAAAGCGCTTTGATCACTGTAAGCTGGAAGGGCCTTGTGTTTGAAGAACCGCCGGTACCTATTCCGGATACGGTCCTTGTGTTCGATACCAAGGGTAAGCCCATTACCTATGCGGGTCTCGATCCTGCATTCACCAATGCGGAATATCTCGATGGTATTGCAGACTCTATCATGATCCGTTACCACCGCCCGTTCCCGCTGGACTCTTTGCCGGATTCGATCGTGGTGAACTGGTCTAAGGATGAAGATGAAGCGGTGACGATTCCGCGCGACGAAATTCTGAAGGCTGCAAAGATTTTGATTGCAGATTCTCTCTACGATTCCGTCCTTACCTTCAGCGGGCTTGAACTTTCGAAGGGCGTTCAGACGGCCGACGTAGGTAATATGCTCTTTTCTTATGCAACGTATAAGAAGAACGGCATTGAAACTTCGGGATCCTTCTTCACAACATTCACCGATAAGGTTTCTCCGATCATTACACGTGCGAACATCTCCGAAATGTCGGAAGGTCTCTTCCAGGTAAAGATCGCTCTCTCTGAACCGGTGATGGTTTCGGAAGAAAATGCAGGCGAAGTGAAGTCTCTCTTCGGTTACTATCTCCGCTCTGCAACGGATCTGGTCGGTGTGAACAAGTATCAGGCCGTTGCCGCAACCAATGCCACAGTGGTGGATTCCAACGTGACGATGTTCTACAATTCTTCGAACGGTACGATTCCGCAGTCCGGTGACTACGTTCGCGCAGTTCCGGGACTTTTGATGGATCTCTTGGGCAATACGCTTACGGATTACAACGCAACTGTACCGTCTCCGTGGATGCTTCTTGAAGGTGACGCTGCATCGACCATTGCAAGCATCAAGATGGGTACGGTCAATTCGTCTGTGGATCTTAAGGCTGATCCGATTGTTCCGCATTTCCTCGGCATTTACGATTCGATCGGTGTTCTCACGGAACTTTATCCGAACACCATCGGTTACGTGATCAAGACGGATATGGGTAACATTCTGACGGATCCGAAGCTCGATTCCTTGATCGCTGCCGGTAAGATTTCGATTAGCGATGTGAAGCTCAAATATGAACTGGACATCTTTACGAATCTCGGCACTTTCGTGGCTCGTAAGAGCGGATCGATCGCATGCTCCGACGAATTCTTCGGCGGTGATTGCCGCGATAATCGTGGCTACGTCTACCTCGCATGGGATATGGTCACTTCCAAGGGCCGAATCGCTGGCACGGGCGCTTACATTGCTAAGCTCAGCACCCATGCGGTTATCCCGACTCAGGGTAAAAAAGGCAAGCATGACGTAACCCAGACATGGGGCGTGCGCCGTACGACCCAGAAGTAAACGGATTTCAAAACTTGAAACTTTCAAAAGCACCGCTTCGGCGGTGCTTTTTTACGTTAAATCCTTTAGGTAAGAAGCCGGCGTCGTGGCGTCGGTTTTAAAGGATGTCCCCCCCTAGTAATGTTTAGTTGTTCAAGCCAACACTATCAAAAGGAGACGTCCCAAAATGGCAGAAAGTCTGGCGCATACAAAGTTTGTGTACAAGTACCATATTGTCTTTACACCTAAATATCGCCACAAAATCATCTATTACGAATTGTGGGAAGCTATCCGTCAGATTATGAAAGATTTGAGCAAATGGAACGAAGTTATGAGCATCGAAGGTCATCTGGTTTTGAAGAGATTTGTACAGGTTTATTTTGGAAAATGGTTGTTGTTGGAGGTTCTGAATGGAAATTCAAGGCTAGAACGGGATGAATTTTGAAAAAATCATTGGTTCGGGAAAAGTTCTTAGAATAAAATTGTTGAAAGTTTGTTGATAGAATGTTCCTTATATGGAATTAAGGGCGGACAAGCCGGCTATCAGGCGTTGAAAGCGAAAAAAAAGCGAAAAAATGAAAAAAACGAGAAAAAAGCCCTTGACGTTTTTGTGGGGA
>JAGDBD010000068.1 GCA_017959225.1 Fibrobacter sp.
AAAAGAAGATCATGATTTTGGGCGGTGGCCCGAACCGTATCGGTCAAGGCATTGAATTTGACTACTGCTGCGTGCACGCGTCCTTTGCGCTGCGCCAGGCAGGCTTTGAAACGGTCATGGTGAACTCGAACCCGGAAACGGTTTCGACGGACTACGATACCAGCGATAAGCTTTACTTTGAACCGCTCACTTTGGAAGATGTGCTGAACGTCTATCGTCATGAAAAGTGCGATGGTGCCATTGTGCAGTTCGGCGGCCAGACTCCGTTAAACCTTGCCGACCAGATGGAAGCGAATGGCGTGCACATTATCGGTACGGCGCCTGCGATGATCGATGCTGCGGAAGACCGTAAGCTCTTCGGCGAAATCGTGAACAAGCTGGGCGTTTTGCAGCCGCCTTCCGGTATGGCGCAGACTGCGGATGAAGCGATTGCCATTGCGCATAAAATCGGGTTCCCGGTTCTTGCCCGTCCGAGCTTTGTTTTGGGTGGACGCGCTATGTGCATCGTTCACGATGAAGCGGGCCTTCGCAAATACATGGAAGAAGAAGCTCTTGAAGTTTCTCCGGACCGTCCGATTTTGATCGACCATTTCCTTGAACAGGCCACCGAATGTGACGTGGACTGTATTTCGGATGGTGAAATGGCTGAAATCTGCGGCATTATGGAGCATATCGAACTTGCGGGTATCCACTCGGGCGACTCCGCTTGCACGATTCCGCCTCCGACGCTTTCCAAGGAAATTCAGGAACGTCTTCGCGGTTATGCCATTGCGTTTGCCAAGGAACTTCACGTCGTCGGTTTGATGAACGTCCAGTTCGCTGTGCACGGGGATGATATTTACGTGATCGAAGTGAACCCGCGTGCAAGCCGCACTGTTCCGTTCGTTTCGAAGGCCACGGGCATTCCGTTTGCAAAGCTCGCCACTTTGGTGATGGCCGGTAAAAAGCTCAAGGATCTCGGATATACAAAGCTCTTCACGCCGAAGTATTACGCAGTGAAGGAAGCTGTATTCCCGTTTGCAAGATTCCCGGGTGTTGATGTGATTCTTTCTCCGGAAATGAAATCTACCGGTGAAGTCATGGGTCTTGATTTCCGCCATTCGATGGCTTATATCAAGAGTCAGGTGGGCGCAGGCAACTACGTGCCGATGCAGGGAAACATCTTCTTAAGCGTCAAGGACGAAGATCAGGAAGCTGTCGTTCCGTTTGCTCAGCGTTTGGTAAAGCTTGGCTTTGAAATCTACTCGACCCGCGGAACGAGTACCGTTCTTCGTAACCACGGCATTAAAACCCACGGCGTGTTCCGCATTTCGGATGGACGCCCGAATGTTCTGGATTTGATCGACGAAAAGGATCTTGCATGGATCGTGAACACGCCGACTCCGGGGGCAAAGGCTGCAAAGGACGAAGCGAAGATCCGCTCCACTTGCATTCTCCGAGGCATTCCTATCACCACCACCATCGATGCTCTCGAAGCGACCATCGAAGGCTTGGAAGATATGAAGGGCGAATTCGGTGATGGCAAGTTCCGTGTGGAAGTTTGCTCGATTCAGGAATATCAACGCCACGCTCCGAAGGTGAACGTTTAAAAAGGACCGCAAAAAATGACATTACAAGAAAAATGGAAACTCCAACGTGAACGCAAAGCGTTCCTCGCATTGGCTGACGGTAGCGTTTTTTACGGTTACTCCATGGGCGCTCCGGTCGATTCCTTTGGCGAAGTTGTGTTTAACACGTCGCTTTCAGGATATGAAGAAATCCTTTCCGACCCGTCTTATGCGGGACAGTTCGTAACTCTCACCGAAACGGAAATCGGAAATATCGGTGTGAACCAAACGGATATGGAAAGCGTGAAATTCCAGGCGGCTGGTCTGCTCGTTCAGCAGATCAATCCGGCATCGAACTGGCGCTCGGAAGAAAATCTCACGGATGCACTCAAGCGTTTTGGCATCCCGGCTCTTGCTGGAATCGACACTCGCGCATTGACGCTGCTTCTCCGTGAAAAAGGCACGGTCAAAGGCTTTATTTGCACATCGGGAAAAGTCTCTCCGGAAGAAGGCGTTGCCAAGGCTCAAGCTTGGGCAGGTCTTGATGGAATCGACATGGTCGAAACGGTGACTTGCAAAGAAAAGTACGAGTTCTCGGATGACTTTGTAAAAGGCTTTGGCATGCCGAAGGAACTTCCGCCTGCCGATTTGAGACTTGTGGCTTACGATTTCGGTATCAAGCGTAATATTCTTCGCAATCTTCGTCTTCAAGGCTTCCATGTGACGGTTGTTCCCGCTTACACGCCAGCTGAAGAAGTCCTTGCGATGAAACCGGACGGCGTGTTCTTTTCGAACGGCCCGGGCGATCCGGCAGGTGTTCGAGACGCTGTGAAGAATGCGCAGACGATCCTTGGTAAAGTTCCTGTCATGGGAATTTGCCTTGGACTTCAGATTCTTGGAATTGCATCCGGTGCAAAGACAGGACGTCTGAAGTTTGGTCATCACGGTGGAAACCATCCGGTGATGTTCATGGAATCGGGCCGCGTCATGGTGACTTCCCAGAACCACAACTTTGCCGTCTTAGATGAATCCATCGATCCGGAAGTTCTTGAAATCACCCATGTGAACTTGAACGACCATTCCATTGAAGGATTCCGTTCCAAGAAGGTTCCGATGATCGCTGTGCAATTCCACCCCGAAGCCGCTCCGGGTCCTCATGACTCGAATCCGTTCTTCGAAGATTGCCGCAAACTTGTTGTCGAAAACAAGAAGTAATCCGACGGAATCGTTTTCACGAGCCCTGGAAACTCCAGGGCTTTTTCTTTTGGGCAAAATCCTTTGAACAAGAATATTTGTAAATTTTTTGTATATGAAAAAGTTTATTGTTCCCGCAGTTCTTCTGGTACTTGCGATAGCGCTTTTCGCTTTTTTGAAAGCGGATCCGTTCCAACCAAAGTTGGATGGTGCCCGCTATTTGTCTCTGCGCGAAGAAATCGATGAAGCCGATATGGCTGTTTTTGCTGCATCGGATAATCCCGATGAAAAAATGATTGCCGTTGCGCACAGGGATTCCCTTTGGGGCGTTTTGATTGCGATGCGAAATTTGGAATCCGATGGGGGAGCGCCTGTGCAGGCAAGCGTCCCGGCTAAGGCAAAATCTGTCGAAAGCTCTGGCACGAATGTTTTTGTTTTTGTCATCGGAGGTTTGATAGCCCTGCTTCTGATTGCAGGCGTTGTATTTTTCATTCTTCGCAATCGGCAAGAAGCGATTACCCGTCAACTGGAACAGATTCGCAAGGACAATCGTTTTAAAACGCCAAAGGGCGGACTGGACGATCCGACTTTTGTAGACCGTACCCGCGTTCACCGCCGATCGATCATTGAAGACGCCAAACAGTCTGCGGAACGGACTCAGGCAAATACGTCGGTAGTTACGACCGATGATGTGGAATTTGAAAATTCCAAAGGGGAAGTGGAATACCCGGTACTTCGCCCCACAGCCAAACAGCGAATTACCAAAGCCATGCAGTCCCTTTCTGATACCCTTGCCGGTTTGGCAATTCCCAAGGGCATTCACCGGGATCCGGATAGGGTTCAAAACGTGCGGGCTCAAAGTCACAATACCATGAAAGGAACTGCCGTTCCCAAACCGAATCCGTTAGAAATGACGCGCTTTGACCGGGAACGTCAGGATAAAGAAAAAGTGTTGCAGCTCAATCGTCGTGGACTGACGCCTGCGGAAATCGCCCGCCGCACGCAGCTTTCCGAAGAGCAAGTGGAAACGGTCATTCGCGTCAAACGTGAAACCGGAGAATAGCCCATGCGCTACCGATTTCGCTGCGAATATCTCGGCAGTGCCTATTACGGCTGGCAAGAGCAAAACGAACACGGTAAAACGAAATACGTGACGGTTCAATCGGCTTTAGAAGAAGCGTTTAAAACGGCTCTTCGAGCTCCTATCGACCTTGTGGCAGCAGGCAGAACCGATACAGGCGTTCACGCTCGCGGGCAGATGGTGCATTTTGATTATGATGGTGAAATCGACTGCAAAAAGTTGACTCGTTCTATTAACGGGCTCGGACGTCATACGGTCAAAATTCGCGATTTGGAAGTCTGCGATCCTGAATTCCATTCTCGATATGATGCGGTTTCCCGCTACTACGTTTACACGATTTTCACAAGGCCTGTAGCGCTGTTGCGGGACTTTGGCTGGGAAATCGGACACTTGCCCATCGATTATGAACTGATGCAGCGGGAAGCGAAGTCTTTCATTGGCGAACATGACTTTATTCGATTCTGCATTCCCCGGAATGACGGTAAAAGTACGCTTTGCAACTTGACCCGGTTTGAACTTGTCAAAGTTTCGGATTCGATGGTGCAGTGGCATATTCAAGGAAACCGTTTTTTGCATCGTCAGGTACGTGCGATGGTAGGGACGCTTTTTGACGTGGGCCGCGGACGCTATCCGGAAGGAACGGTGAACGAAATTTTTGCAGACCGTTTTAAAGGGGAGCGGACCATGGCGCCTCCTCAGGCTCTTGTTCTTGAAGACGTGATTTATTAAAACAAAAAAAAGCTCCGCAGTGCGGAGCTTTTTTTGAATGTTTTGAAGTTACTTCACGAGAGCTTCGGTATCGAGAGCGATCAAAAGTTCTTCGTTCGTCGCCACGACGATTGCCTTCGGAGTGCCGTCCTTGGTAATCAAGTGGTTCGATTCCTTGCCGCTCTTGTTGTTGCGTTCGTCATCGATCTGGTAACCGAGGATTTTCAGGTTTTCAAGAGCCTGCTTGCGAACGTAAGAGCTGTTTTCGCCAATTCCACCGGTGAAGACGATGGCGTCAATGCGCGGAAGAGCCATGGCGAGACCGCCGATTTCACGCGTGAGTCTGTAGCAGAACACGTCGAGAGCGATCTGGGCGCGCTTGTTTCCTTCGCTTGCGGCTTGCGTCAAAGTGCGCATGTCGTTGGAAAGTCCGGAAAGTCCGAGAAGACCGGATTCTTTGTTCACCAGGTGATCGAGCTTGTCAATGGTGCCGTATTCATTTCCATATTTTTTGCTGATGTAGAAAAGGATTGCCGGGTCAAGAGATCCGGAACGGGTTCCCATGATTAAGCCTTCAAGCGGGGTGAATCCCATGGTGGTGTCTACGCATTTGCCGTTCAAAATGGCGGAGCAGCTAGAACCGTTGCCGAGGTGCGCCGTGATAAGGCAGGTTTCTTCCGGCTTTTTTCCGAGAACTCTGCAAGCTTCGGCGGTGACGAAACGGTGACTTGTACCGTGTGCACCATAACGGCGGATAGCATCCTGTTCGTAGAACTTGTACGGAATGCCGTAGAGGAAAGCCTTTTCCGGCATTGTCTGGTGGAATGCGGTGTCGAAAACGGCGACCTGCGGAAGTCCCGGGAAGAACTTGGTGGCGCATTCCATACCGGTTGCGTGTGCCGGTTCGTGGAGAGGAGCAAAAAGCGTAATGCTTCGAATATAATCGATGACTTCTTGCGTCACCTTTTCGCTCTTGATGTACTTACCGCCGTGCACGACACGGTGACCGATCGCTTCGATCGTCGAAGTAAGCTTTTGGGAATCCAGGAATTTTTTGACCTGGTCCACGGCTTCGGCATGGGTCGGGCAATCGAAGTTGAAATCGATTTTTCCTTCCGGGCCTTTTGCCTTGGTGTGGCCGTTTACGCCGATATTTTCGACGAGACCGCTTGCAATAGATTCTTTTGTGTTAGTGTCGATAACGGCGAACTTCACCGAGGAGCTGCCGCAGTTAAGAACGAGTACACGCATAACTTTTGCCTTGTTTTCTGTAAATGATTTGGACGGAAATAAAGGTATAAATTTAATTTGGAATTATGCCTGGGCGTTTTTCGATTTTGACTCCGTTGAGAGTGCTGCTAGCGTGCGTTTATCGCATTTGTTTTTGCGCATTTCGATTTGCCTATTACCGCGCTCAAAAGCCCTTAAAAAAGAGCCGGATTGTAATCGTTGGATCGTTCCTTGCTGGAGGTGCAGGAAAAACGCCTTTGGTTCAAAAAATGTCAGAAATTTTTTTGAATCAGGGAAAATCCGTGGCGGTTCTCTGCCACCGGGCTGCTTGGGATGAATTCCGCATGCTTAGGTCCACGACACGAGGAATCTCCGTTTTGAAAACGGCGGACCGATTCGGTACGGCTCAAAAGCTCGATGGGAAATGGGACATAATCCTTTGCGACGGAGGACTTGAAGATACCCGTTTTGTAAACGCAGACGTGTTCGTTTTGCGTTGGGACGAAAGAGCAAAGTCTTTTACCGACCTGATTCCCTTTGGACCGTGCGTAAGCCTTGAAAAGGATCATCCCGAAGCTTGGACTGTAAAATGCTCCCGTACGCAGGCCGAATCGGACCGGTTCGCTGCCGCTTTTTCCATTGAATCCATTCTGAATTTTCGAGGGGAATCCCTTGCAAAAAACACTTCCGTTGCGATCGTCACGGGCATTGGAATGCCGGAACGCTTTGCAATGGACGTTTCGGATTTTGGACTTTCCATTGAACGGAAAATCTTTTTGCACGACCATTCTAAAAACTATGTGAAAAGGCTTCAAAAAGAACTCTGCGAAAACCTTCCGATTGTTCTCACGGAAAAAGACTACGCCCGTTTAACGCTTCAAGAAAAAGAAAACCCGCTCTTTTATGTGGCAAAGGAACGGGTACAAATCAATTCATTATTTGAAGATTATTTGAAAGCGCTAGCCGGTGGAGCCGCGAGAATTCCGCCGTCCACGTTGTAAACCTTTGTGTATCCCTGCTGCGTCAAAAATTCGGAAGCGGCTCTGCTCCGTCTCCCGCTGCGGCAGAACACAAGAAGATTTTTGTCTTTGGGAAGTTCTGCGTAACGGGTTTGAATTTGCTGCAAAGGAATGTTCAAAGAACCAGCAACGGTCCCTTGGGCGACTTCTTCCGGGGTACGCACGTCCACAAAAATGGCTTTTACCTTTTTGTCTTTGCTCATTTCGATCGCTTTGTCCCACGAAATGGTGGCATAGGCGTCTTTGGAAGAATTTTCTGCACAGGCGAAGCTTGCAAAGAGAAGCATCGCTAAAAGTATCCGTGTTAAATGTTTCATAGAATCTCCGGTTAAATTCTTTCAAAAAAATAGCCCTTTTTGAAAGCTTTTGGTACTCCTTTCATCCGAAAAGGGATTTTGCTATATAAATTATGAGAAGGAGTTTTTTTAATGACATCCATCAGACGCAAAGTGGGGTTTCTCACGCTCGCATTCATGCTGGCCGTGGCTTTTTTTATTGGCTTGACGGCTTTGGTGAATTATAATCCGGCAGGTCGGTCGGTGGTACTCGACTCCTTGTGGGTTGTGGATTATCACGGGCAGAAATTTACTCCCAAGTCTTTGGATCGCTTTAGACCGGTTACAGGCTCTGTGCATTATGGGGATTCTCTTTATTTTGAAACCAAAATGCCTTCGAATCTTTCGGGCTATTCTGCGTTGCATATTCGTCTGTATGCTTCTGCCATGGACGTTTATTTGGATAGCGAAAAAGTTTATTCCTATGGGCGTGATTTAATTGAAACAGGGGAAGTCGTCGGAAGTGGCTATCACCGCGTGGAGATTTCTCCCGGTTGGGAAGGCAAAACTTTAAAATTGCGAGTTTATGCAGCCGAATCGGGAGCGTTTAATACCATGCCCGAAACGACTCTTTTGCCAAATAAAATGCTCGGAGTCCCCTATTCGGCATTGCACTGTTCCCCGGCTTTTTGTCTTGCGGTTTTCATGTGCCTTTTCGGTGCTATGGCAATGATCGGCGGTATCGGTGCCATGGGTTATGCCACGTATTTCTTCCGGTTGCCGTTGATCGGTTTCTTTTCGTTTGTTCTAGGGCTTTGGACGGTTTGCTATACCCACGAAATCCAATTGATTTCGGCAGATCTTGAAATCAACGCGATACTTGAATATTCAATGCTATTCCTTTCACCACTTGCCATTGAAATTTTGTTTGTGGTGTTGCGTCGAAAAAAAATATTTGGTTGGCGTTGGTACGGTTTAATAGCCCTTCCCATTTTCAATGGGCTGTTCTTTATTGTGACTGCATTCTTGCAGATTTGCCACATTGCAAATTACACGCATTTTTTGGCACCGTTCCATGTGTATATCGTGGTGGCGATCCTCTTTATGATGGTTCCCGGTGTCGTATTTTCTAAAAGGGAAGGTCTTCCGGAGAGAATATCCGGCATCGGTTTTATCATTTTTTGTCTTTCCTGTTTGGTGGAATTGGTCCGGTACATGTTGAACCAGATAACGCCGGGAATGGATCCGAGGGCAAATCCCATTGTTCCGTGGGGAGTTCTTGTCTATTTGATGTCGTTGCTCGTTAGCTATGCCATGTATTTGCAAAGAGCGATCATCAATAAAACGGAAAAAGACCTGCTTTCTTCTTTAGCTTATCGAGACGCTTTGACTGGCCTTTATAACCGTGCCAAATGTGAACAGATCTTTGACGCGTTGAATGGAGTGAGTTCCGATTATTCCATTACAAGCATCGATATGAATGGTTTAAAAAAGGTGAACGACACCTATGGACATGGACGTGGGGACGAAGTTTTGAAGGCTTTCGCCCGAGCATTGAGCGAAGCGTTCAAGGGCATTGGAACTCCGATTCGAATGGGCGGCGATGAATTCTTGGTGGTGATCCGTCAGGAACATTTAAACGACAGAGCTTTGGCCGTCGAAAAAATGAAACAGCTTTTGAAAGAAGAATCCAAGGCTCTTGCCATTCAATTCTCGGCTTCCTATGGAACCGCTTTGCGCAGCGAAGTGAATTCCGATGCCGATGAAGTTTATCGCCAAGCCGATGAACGCATGTATAAAATGAAAAGTGCTTCTAGAGATGCGCGCAAGGATTGATTTCGAATGCCTTTAAAACGTTTTGGCGTTGCTAGAATTTTAAACAAACGCGGTTTTTGTTCTCGTTCCAAAGCAGAAATGCTCGTCCGAGAAGGGCGCGTGGCTTTGAATGGACGTGCGGTTTTCGATCCGGAAACCCCTGCAACGGAAACTTCCCAAATTACTGTAGACGGGACTCCCGTTGTTCAAACGGACCATGTTTACTTTGCCATGCATAAGCCTCGGGGTATTGTAACGAGTGCTTCCGACGAAAAAGGCCGCAAAACGGTCATGGATATTTTACAAGGGAAATTGCCCCAGCACGTTTTCCCTGTAGGACGCTTGGACAAAGCTAGCGAAGGTCTGCTCCTTTTTACAAATGACACCGCTTTTGCGGACCGAATCCTCGCTCCTGAAACGCACTTAGAAAAGGAATACCACGTTCAGGTTTCCCGCGTGCCCACCGATCTGGAAATGGAAAAAATGCAAAGGGGTCTTTGGGTTCCGCCACGGGTTTTTGGTGAAGATCCGGAATTTATGCAGATGGCAAATGTCCAAATTTTGCGGACCGGTCAAAAGAATGCGTGGCTGTCTGTGGTGCTGCATGAAGGCAAAAACCGCGAAATTCGTCGTATTTTGCAAACTTTTGAAATCGAAGTGCTTCGGCTTGTCCGAGTCCGCATTGGAAGTTGGACTTTGGGCGCGCTTAAACCGGGTGAATTTGTGCAGTTGTCTTTAGACAACAAATAAGCATTTAATTAGACCGGATTCTTTGCATATAACATAATTTTCTTTATACAGAGAAAGGGTGTATTATGCAAAAATCTACGTTAGCGCTGACGTTTTTTTCTTTTTGTTTCGGGACCGCTGTAGCAGGCCCCCTTGCATTTCCGGAAGCTTTAGGGTTTGGAGCGAATGCAACAGGTGGCCGTGGGGGAACGGTTTACCATGTGACGAATTTGGATGATTCGGGAACGGGATCTTTCCGAGATGCCGTTAGCAAACCCAACCGCATTGTCGTTTTCGATGTGGGCGGTTACATTACCATCAAATCGGCGGTTTCGATTTCTAGCAACATTACGATTGCGGGCCAGACGGCTCCTGGTGAAGGAATCGGCATTAAGGGGGGCAAACTTTCTACCGGAAAACAGAGCAATATTATTATCCGCTATCTTCGCATTCGCCCGGGCAGCGGAACGGCGAGTGTCAAAGACGACGGTCTAAATCTGTACGACGCACATAATATCATCGTGGACCATACATCGGTGGAATTTGCTCCGTGGAATAATTTTGGCGGAAGTTCCGACGATTGGCAAACGTATCCGGTGACAGACATTACCATCCAAAATTGCTTGATTGCAAACCCGATTTACCAACAGTTCGGCGCTCATATCGAGTCGGTTAACGGATACTGGTCTTGGTATTACAATGCTTTTGCCAATACTCACAACCGCAATCCTCTCGACAAGGTGAACGACGTCTTTGTGAACAACGTCCATTATGATTTTGAAGCGGGATATACCACCCATACGAGCACAAGTTTTAAACATGACATTGTGAACAATTATTTTGTCTACGGTCCAAACGGCAAGAATCCTTGGTTCCAGATCGATAAAAACCAGACGATTTATGCCAGCGGAAATTTGATCGATACCAATCGCGATGGTGTTTTAAACGGGGGAGCTTCGAGCGTTTATTGGTACCAAGGAGAAGGAACCGTGCTTTCCGAACCTTGGAGCGAGCTGACCACTTCGAATCCCATCCTTTCTGCGCCGACCGCTTGGCGACTTGTGAATTCACAATCGGGAGTTCTCCCGTACGACGATATTGATTCTCTCGTCTGGTATCAAATGAGCACGCTTGGTTCGGCAGGCCAGCTGTACACCAGTGAAACGCAAACAGGTCTTTCTAATGACGGCTGGGGAGAAATCCATTCGGGAGAAAAACCGACAGATACCGATGGAGACGGCATCCCGGATTTTTTTGAATTTGCAATGGGCTATAACGCGTTGCAAGATGATGCGATGACTCTTGCTTCTGACGGATACGCTTATATCGAAAAGTACATCAACTGGCTCGGGGCAATGCATATGAGCGTTCCGCAAAACGGATCGTCCACATTTGACTTGCGAACCATCACCAAAGGCTTCCAATCGGTATCGCCAGCGTACACCGTTTCTTCTGCGGAAAACGGTTCCGTTACTTTGGCATCGGACGGATACTCCGCTGTATTTACTCCGACGCCGAATTTTACAGGGCTCGCCTCTTTCAAGTATACCGTAAAAGGTTCGGATGGAACGGAATACACGGGCCGTGTAGAAGTCCTTGTGGAAGAAAGCGATTATGTAATCGGACCTTCCATCGTTTTACAGTCAGGATCTGCAGAACAGAGCATCATGCTCGGAGAGTCCATTCAAAGCGTCACCTATAAATATTTGGGCTGTGGAGGAGTCCAGGCAACGGAACTTCCAAACGGCATCTCGGCAAAAATCAATACAACTGACAGTTTGATCACGTTGGAAGGAGTTCCGACAGATGCGGGAGTATTCTCGTACACGATCGTCACAACCGATGACGGTGGGGAAACGGCAACGGTGAAAGGTTCCATCACAGTCCGCGCCATGGCGACTATTGCCACGGGACAGGTGGATTTTTTAAGCAGCGTCAATGCTGCATACCCGAACGATGGCATTGGGGCTTATGAAGAATCAAATGCCGGCTGGATCGATAGCGGTTATTACAATTTCGCAAACAGCTTGGATAGCTACGGCGCTTGGAATTTGAACGTGCCGACGGCAAAAAATGAAGCTGTATTGAATATCCGTTACGCAAACGGTGGCGGAACTGCTCGCGACATGGAACTCTTTATCAACGGCAAATCGGCGGGAATTGTGGCATTCCCTGTAACCGCCGACTGGACAACTTATGACAGCGTATCTGTTCAAGTGAATCTTTCTCAAGGTGTGAACGTGCTTCGCTTAAAATCCCTGACGGAAAAGGGCGGTCCTAACGTAGACGAATTCCGCTTTAATGTCGCAGGCGTTTCGCAGATCCAGGGTGAAGTCATTGAAGAAGCTGAAAACCAGGAAGACGAAGATTCGGATGGATTGATCGTCGGGTCTACAGTTCCTCTTCGGATGGTGACGAGCGCTTCTTTTGATTTTACGTCGGGAGTTTTGCGGACAAGTCATTCGGCATATGTTCGGGTCTCGGTTTTCGATATGCAGGGCCGAATGATGGCGAATTTTGCTGGGAATGTTCCTGCGGGAGCAACAAAGCTGGACTTTAGCAAAAAAACTTTACCGCATGCCCGTTACCAGGTACGTGTGCAGGTGAAGTAAAATTTTGATTGTCCAAAGAAAAAGCCTCCCGTTGGGGAGGCTTTTTCGATTGAAAATTTATTTGCTGAGGAAGTTTTCACCGCTGTCTACGCTTTGATAAATGAGCGTGTTGATCGTCATAGGGCCGACTCCACCTGGAACCGGAGTGTAAGCGCTTGCGACTTCATCCAGTCCAGCCTTTTCAATGTCTCCGACTCCACCCGGGTGATAGCCTGCGTCCACCACGACCGCGCCTTTTTTAATCCAAGCGGTTTTAATAAATTCCGGCTTGCCCACAGCTCCGATCAAAATGTCAGCTTCGCCCACATATTTTTCCAAATTTTCGGTTTTGCTGTGGCAAATAGTTACGGTGCAGTTTGCGTTTAAGAGCATCATCGCCATAGGCTTTCCCAGAATGGCGCTGCGTCCGACGACAACGGCATGTTTTCCTTCCAAAGGAATATTATAAGCTTTGAGAAGGCGCATAATGCCAGCGGGTGTTGCGCTGCCATAAGCTTTTTCGCCCATCGCCATCAGACCGAATCCGAGGCATGTCACACCGTCAACGTCTTTACGACGTTCAATCTTTTCGAATGCGGCACGTTCATCGATGTGGCGCGGAACCGGGTGCTGCAACAAAATGCCGTGCACGTTGGGGTTTTCGTTCAATTCATCGATTTTTGCCAGGAGTTCTTCTGTCGTTGTCTGCTTCGGCATGTGGACCGGGAGGCTTTCCATGCCCACGCGGGTGCAGGCGTTGCCTTTCATTTTCACGTAGGTGGCGCTTGCTGGGTCGTCGCCTACAAGGATTGTGGCGAGAATCGGGGTTTTGCCGGTGCGAGCCTTGAGCGCTTCCACGCGTTCCTTCAGTTGGAGTTCGGTTTCTTTGGCGAGTTTTTTACCGTCGAGGATGAGTGCGGACATAAGATCTCCTATTTTTTTAAAAGATAAAAAACGGAGAATGTATGCAATCTCCGTTAAAAGATCCCCTCGCCAATTTTTTAGAATTAGTGCTTGGTGCCGATTGTTGCGATGAACACGGCAAAAGCGGCCAGCGGTCTAAGCTTTGCAGTGTGGTGCGCGGAGCTTTCGAAAACTTCTTCGGTATGCACGGCATCCATTTCTGCAGAAAGCGCTTCGCGGGCCTTTCCTTGAACTTTGTCAAATTCGAAGGGTGTGCGCACGATGCGAGTAGACTCTGGCGTGGACGAGAATAACGTATTGCTGGTCGTATGCATTATTGTACCCTCTGTTACGGAACGCACATGCGATCCGTTTACCACTCAATCCATCCGTATGTAAATTTTAAGAAAACTTACGTAAACTGTAAAGTGTTTTGTAACACATTTTGAAAAAAATCGGCACGACTATGCTCAAAATCACACAATTAGCGTTTTTTTCTTAAAAAAATTTCCATTTAGAGCTTTTGGCTCATGCCAAAACGGAAATGCAGTGTTAAAGAAAGGGCTCCTGCTTGAATCCAATGTTCCGACGTGGAATCCACAGGTTTGTACGAGTTAATGCTCAAGGGCAATTGGAGCAAATGGGCGTACGAAAAAGTCACAAGGAAATTGTCCGTAAAGCTGTAGGTCAAGGCGAGGGAAAGCATGCAACCGATACCTAGCAGATTTTCGGTGTCTTCGTTATCGTCGGAATCCACGTGCAAATAGGTGATGGTCGGGGAAAATTTTCCTTCGACAACATAGTGACGTTTCGAAATGAATTCGGGTCCTACGCTCAAAAGAGACCAAATGGCACCGTAAAGCGCGTCGTCTTCCCCTAAAGCTGCCGGGCTAATGATCACATATTGCGGAATCAAAATCATCCACATGGGTGCTACGTGCACTTCGCGCATGGTGTTTAAATAACGCCGATATTTAATAGGAATCTTTTCCTTGTTCGCTTCGAGGGCCTGTGGTGTAACGACCCCGTAAAGGTTCAAATTGAAACCGGTGTGGAATTCGCGCCCGGCAACTCCTGGAATCCAGAACGCAGTCGGGCCAATTCCTGCATTAAACGGGACTTCGACGTGTGTAACGGGGCGGGCGGCGTAAAGCGCTACGCTAAATACGGTCAAAATCAAAAATGCGATACACTTTTTCATTATAAAGTTCCTAAATTGGAATTATCGAATATCAAGGATTAAAATATGAAATTATGGACTTCTAGTATTTTTTCCGCTGCCATTTTGGGCACGTTAATCGCCTGTTCTTCTTCTCCGAAGCCGGAAACGGCTCCGGCTGCAGCTGCTCCGGCAGATTCCGCTGCGGTGACGGTCAAAAAAGACTCTTTGGCAACTCCGAAGGATCGCTACAGCTATGCGCTTGGCATGGATATGGGCCGTGCCATTAAAAATGTGGATGCGGAAATCGACAAGGCTCTCTTCCTCCAGTCTTTGAGCGATCAAATGGATGGAAAGCCTCTCCTTATGACGGATTCGCAGGCCGAAAAGGCTCTCCAGGAACTGGTTCTCCAGATGCAGGTCACCCGTGAAAAGAAGGCCGCGGAAGCAGCAAAGGCGGCTCTCGATTCCCAGAAGGTTTTCCTTGAAAAGAACAAGACCGTTGAAGGCGTAATCACCACAGCAAGCGGTCTCCAGTACAAGTATATTACTAAGTCCAAGGATTCGACAGCAAAGAGCCCGAAGCTTACCGATAAGGTGCGGGTGCATTATGCAGGTTCTCTTTTGAACGGAACGGAATTTGACAGTTCCATCAAGCGCGGTGAACCTCTTGAATTCCCGGTGAATGCGGTTATTCAGGGTTGGCAGGAACTTTTGACCTTGATGAAGGAAGGTGACAAGGTCAAAGCTTGGATTCCGAGTGCTCTCGGTTATGGCGCTGAAGGCGCTTCTCCGGTGATTCCGGCAAATGCTCTTCTCGTGTTCGAAGTGGAACTTTTGAACGTGGTTTCGGCCGTTCCTGCTGTAGATACCACCAAAGCGGCAAAGACTCCGGAAGAACTGAAAGCCGATAGCATTGCTGCAGTGAAGGCTGCAAAGAAAGCAGAACAGGATAGCATCGCTGCTGCCAAAAAAGCAAAGCAAGATAGCATTGCAGCCGCAAAGAAGGCTAAAGCAGATAGTATCGCTGCTGTGAAGAAAGCAAAACAGGACAGCATTGCTGCTGTCAAAAAAGCGAAGCAAGACAGCATCGCTGCCGCCAAAAAGGCTAAGGCCGATAGCCTCGCCGCAGTGAAGGCTGCTAAAAAAGCAGAGCAAGATAGCATTGCCGCTGCAAAGAAAGCGGCTCAGGCAGAAACTGCAAAACCAGCTGCAGAACCGGTTAAGCCGACTGTAGAACCGGCAAAGGCAGATACAGCAAAGAAGGAAACGGCTCCTGTAGATACTGCAAAAGCTCCAGCTCCCACTGCTAAATAATTCTTGAAATAGATAAAAAAGGCAGGCGTTTTCGCCTGCCTTTTTCTGTGTTCTGCCAAGTTAGTGTTCTGCCAAGCGGATCGCTTCGAGCATTTCTCGCACGGCGCGGTCCATTCCGTTCATCACGGCGCGCCCAATAATACTATGTCCAATGGACAGTTCTTCGATTCCGCTGATGCTAGAAATGTAACCCACATTGCGGTAGTTGAGTCCTTGACCTGCATTTACGCGTAAACCGTATTTGCGGGCGAGAACCGTCATGTCTTGAAGGGCGGCAAGTTCGCGGTCCACGTCAGCGGAAGAGCCTAAATCAAAGGCGTTTGCAAAGTGGCCCGTGTGAAGTTCCACAAAGTCTGCGCCGATTTTTTTAGCCGCTTTAACTTGGTCTGTATCCGGATCAATAAAAACGCTAACGGCAATGTCGTTGTTTTTGAAGGATGCTACAGTCTTTGTCAATTCATCGATGCGTGCGGCAACGTTTAAACCGCCTTCGGTGGTCACTTCTTGATTTTCGGGAACAAGGGTCACCATGTCCGGTTGAATGTCGATCGCAAGTTGGATCATTTCGGGCGTCGGGGCCATTTCCAAATTCAAGTGGGTCGTCACAATTCCGCGGAGCAGACGGACGTCTCGTTCCTGGATGTGCCGGCGGTCTTCGCGCAAGTGGGCGCTAATGCCGTGGCAGCCGGCAAGTTCTGCGATGGTGGCGCCTGCAACGGGGTCCGGTTCGCGGATTTTGCGGGCTTCGCGGATCGTTGCGATGTGGTCAATGTTGACGCTCAGTTTAACAGACATGTGCCCTCCTATTCATTTTGGAAGATATTGGACAAACTAACAAATTCTGAACCTTGTGCCGCAGCATCGGCTTCGAGATTTTCGATAGCCTTGAACGATGCGTCGGAAAGGGGAAGAATTAAAATGGCTTTTCCGGACCGCCTAGCGGATTTCAAAACCTTGGAAACATAATTCGCATGGGTCATGCGGGATGGATCAAAAGGAGATTCGATTCGACAGTTCAAGTGAATTTCGTCGCAGACGTCTTCGGTCCTGGAATAACGATTGTTCGTCAGATCCATAAACCAGAGGTCCTTGTCTTTTAGTGGCTTGAACATGGCGTGGAGCAGAGCTTGCTGTTCCACGGCACGGCTTCCAAAACGGGTAGCGATTCCTTGGGCGTTTGGAAATTTTTTCAACGCATCGCTTACAAGATCCTGAATCTCCGTCTTTGACTGGTGAATAAAAACCATGGATTTGGAAAAATCTTTGGATCGGAGCTTCTTGTCTTCCATGGGAAGCCATATGACGGATTCATAATTCTTAAGGTTCTTAAGTCCGGATTTGATCACCGGTAATTCGGAAGGTGTTATCAGCAAAGAATAAGGATAGTTCAGACCGTTCAGTTCGGAACTAAAACCGGCAAGTTCTTTGCTCGCGTAAAATGCAACCGCTAAACGTGATGTATTGTTGTAAAAGCTATCTGCGACCTGCAATTCCACATAGAATGTGTCGCCAAAGGGCGCAACAAAATCAAAGTCAACGACTGTACCTGTCCGGCTTTCGATTTCTTCCATCGAAAGAACTTTGCCACCGAATTTATCCAAATGCTTTTGCGCTCTTAAAAGATAGTTCGGATAAGAAACCCCTCGTCCCACTTTCCAAATTTCACGGGAATTCTTTTTCTTCTTAGGCATCACCTGGAGCACGGGAATTTCTTGGAGCAGCTTTTTCATGTAAGGGTCTGCGTCGGCTAAAATCGGCGTGGCCTCTTTCAGTCCTGTTGCGATCAATGTATTATCCAAAGCGCTCTTGTTTGTTAAAACCAAGAATACCCCAGAAAGGACAATCGCAACGCAAATCGTTACAAGGATGAGATTCTTTTTTTTCATGCAGTTCAAATATAACTACATTGAAAATCGATGCCTCTTCTTTGTGCTCTAGTCGGCGCCACTGGCGTAGGAAAAACGAAGCTCTCCCTTTCACTTGCGAAGGAGTTCCATGCCGAAATTATTTCCATGGATTCGAGGCAGATCTATAAAGGGTTTTGCATTGGTACGGCGCAACCCTCTAAAGAAGCGCTTCAATCGATTCCGCATCATCTAGTTGATTTCTATCCGCCTACAGAAAATTTTTCAGTAGGTGAATTTGTTCGGAATGTAAAAGAGCTGCTTCAAAAAAATCCGCAAACTCCGTACATCCTTGTGGGTGGAACGGGAATGTACTTGCAGGCTTTGACGGAAGGCCTTGCCGAAATTCCCCAAGTAAGTGAAGACGTCCGCAAACACTGCGAAGGGATCCTTGAAAAAGAAGGCTTGGAAACTCTTGTCCAAAAAGTCAAAGAAGTGGACCCGGATTCCGCACAAACGATTCTTCCGCAAGACCGCCAACGGTTGCTGCGAGCTCTAGAAGTTTCCATTCAAACCGGTCGCAAATTTTCCGAAGTCCGAAAAGATCGCCGTGGAGGAGTCGGTGCGGTAAAAACTTTTTGGCTGGACAGGGATCGAGAAACGTTGTACGCAAATATCGACAAGCGCGTGCTGCAAATGGTGGATGAAGGTTGGAAAAAAGAAGTAGAATCTTTGCTTTCCCGTGTTCCTCTAGCGGCTCCGGCGTGGCAAAGCCTTGGATATAAAGAATGGATTGCCTGTATTCAGGGCAAAATGTCTCTTCATGATGTCGTTGAAACGGTACAACAGGGGACAAGACGCTACGCCAAACGCCAAATTACCTGGTTTAGACACCAAACTGTGGCAGAAAGAATCGATCTGGGCGAAAGTTTTGCCCAAAATTTTGCAAGCATCTCGCAAAAGCTTTCGAAATAATTTATAAAATTGTTGAAAGTTTGTTGATAGAATGTTCCTTATATGGAATTAAGGGCGGACAAGCCGGCTATCAGGCGTTGAAAGCGAAAAAAAAGCGAAAAAATGAAAAAAACGAGAAAAAAGCCCTTGACGTTTTTGTGGGGA